>NZ_JBHXTL010000073.1:0-50812 GCF_042677365.1 Kitasatospora sp. NPDC127116 | reverse complement strand
GACGCCCTGGACGGCTCCTTCGCCCGCGGCGGCGGCGCGACCGGCCTCGACGACCGCGGGTTCGAGCTGGGGCTCGGCCTGCTGCTCGACGGCGTGGAACGCCGGACACCGTAGGGCCGAGGCGGGTGTCGCGCCCCCGGGAGGGGCCGGGGGCTCCTGCCCTCGCCCGAGCGGAGGCCGGCGATGCTCTCGGGCCGGGTCTGCCGGGCGACGACGGGCGCGATCCTGCTCCGGACAACCCACGAGGCGCGGTGACGGCCAACGGATCGCAGGTTCGAATCCGGTTGTCCCGACCTGCAAAACTGCAGGTAGCAGGCCGTTTCCGGTTCTGGCGGGAGCGGCCTTGGCGCCAGCCCGTTGCCATCGTTGTCATGGGTGCCGTCCTCGCATCGTGCACCGCCTGCATCGCCGGGCCCCAGGGAACCGGTGGCGCCGTGATCGGGATGGTTCGCCGGCTTCGCGGTACGGTCGTGGGATGACTCAAGTGCCCAATTGATAGGGCGCGTTGGTGGTGCGTACCGACTTCTCCGGACCCACGTCGCGGGAGCGTCCGCGTGAGGCCTTGGCGGCCCCGAACGAGGACGGGTTCCTGCCCCACGTCGAACTTGTCGACGATCCCCGCTTCGCGGGCATGACCTGCGCCGAGGCGAGGAATCTGCTGCTGGGCGACCACCAGCACCGGTTCCTCGTCCTGGCGGACACGGTGACGCTGAGCTCGATCGGGCTGCCGGTCGCCGTCGTGGACCTGCGGGACGAGCCGGGGCGCTTCATCCGGGTCGTTGCCGCGGAGCTTCGGGGGATCGAGAACAACGTGTCGATCGCGAACATGGGCTTCGGCGAGTTCGCCGACGCCGTCGACGAGGACGGGGTGTCGTGGACCGTGCCCGGTGTCCCGCTGCTGCCGCGCCTGGAGCTGGAGCCGACGATGGCGCGGGCGGGCGTCCTCGACGGGGCCCGGTGGCCCTGCTCGAATCACGTCCTCGCCGAACTTCCGGACCTGGTCACCGCGCTCGGCGCCCACCTCGGGCGCATCGCCCGGGTCGGCCTCGACACCCCGGCCATGGCCGCGCCTCGACGACCGGGAACCGCACCCCGGCCGCGGAACTCCTGCTCGGCTGAACGGTCCGGGCAGACGCGGGCAGACGCGGGCAGCGCCGCGTGCCCGGACCGCTCCCGCTCCGGCCGCTCCGGGCCGACGCGAGCCCGGCATCGGACCCGACCACCGCGGCCCTGTCGGGTCCGGGCCGAACCCGGAGTAGCCTGGGCATCACCGAAGGCACTTCGCATGCCGGCACCGGATACTGGCGTCGTCTCCGGCGAACGGCAAGGCCGGACCCGGCCTCTCGGCCCGGGTCCGGGGACAGGTCCCGGATCATGACCACGACCCTCGATCGTGCGACGACGCCCACCGCCCGGGATTCCACTGCACGGCTCTCCCTCACGCCCGGTGGCGTGCGGCCCGGCCGCCTGGACGGAGCCTGGTGGCCCCGCTCGCGTGATCTTCTTCTCGAACTCCCCGTCCTGGCCGCCGAAATCGACGAGCGGTGGGGCCGGATCACCCGGATCACCGTGAACCCCGCGCAGTGGCCCGTCATCCCCCGGCGCATCCCGGTCGCCGGGCACACCGTCCACGCGGGGTGGTTCACCACCGAGCAGGACCAGCACACGGTCGCGGTGTTCTCGTACGCCCCGCGCCGGCTGAACCTGCTGGTCGTCCCGCCGGAGACGGATGCCGTCGATGCCGCCCGGCTGATGGCCGAAGCCGCCGACCCCGCGAACACCATGGCCGCGAGCGGTCTCCTCGCCGTGGGGACGCGAGACGGCGCACAGCGGCCGAGGTCCGGTTCCGACTTCCTGCCGTCGGCCGTCACTCCCTCCGACGCCGTCGGCGAGGCGGACCGACGGGCGGATGTCGCCCGCAGCCGGGCCGCCTCCTGGCCGGTACCCGCGTAGCCGGCGGGACGGCAGCCGCCCGCTCCGGCCGCGGGGCCGCGTGTGTCACTCGCGGGACCACTCGGCCTCGGCGTGCGGCGGGCCGGCGACACCGGCGCCCTCCCAGAGGCGGATCCTGATCGCTCGGGGGCCGGGCGCGGGCCGGGAGAGCGTACGCACGAACACCTCCCGCAGGTGGTTGGCCGCCCGCTGGGGCGGCCCGTTGTACTCCAGTGGATCCTGCACCGGAGCGCCGCGCTGCCGGGACCAGCGGCCGTCGTCGTCCTGCGTCTCCAGAACCCACCGGTACTGCCGCATCCTGACCTCCGTGCCGACGATCCCTGGCCCCGGACACGACGGTATGGGCCGGGCGGATCAACCGCGACCGGTGGACCGCGCCGCGGCCCGGCCTGCCGTCGGCCGCCGGCGGAGCGGGCCTCAGTCGTGTCGTTTCGGCGCGCGTGTCACGCGGAGGAGTTCCTCGTGGAGCAGCCGGCCGACCAGTGCGCCGCCGAAGACGACGATTCCCACGCCGACCAGCCACGACTGGATGACCAGGACGGTCCCGAACGAGCCATAGGTGACCGCGTTGGACGCGATCAGCGGCGAGAAGACGAGCCGGGGGCAGGCGGCAGGCTCCAGGCCTTCCTGGTTCCAGCACGCCCTCGCGCGCACCGGAGCGGCGGGCCTGACGGCCTTCGCCGGCGACGCGGCAGCAACCGTCCCGCATCTGACCGGCAGGCAGGGCCGCAAGCGGTACGAGGGCATCTCGCACGCCGCGATCGGCAGCGTCCAGGACGCGGACCACGAACTCCTCGGCGTCCCGTTCGTCGGCACCGACCACGTCCTGCGCCTCAACCGCACCCGGGCCAAAGCTGAAGGGTCTGCAGGTCTCGATCACAGGCAGTAGCTGTGGCGGGGCGGTCGACCCGGGGACCACTTTGGGACCACACCTGATGAGCGCCTATGGGTGCCGATGGTCCGAAACGGACACTTGTGCACGAAGTGAACATTGAGCAACTGTCAGCTCCACGTGTGGCGGCGATTCCGTCGAGAAGTCCCAACTCACTTGTTCCCCAGGATGGTCTTGAGGGCCCGGCTGTCGACAGTAGTTGAACCCCTTGACTGGGGGTCAAGGGGTCTCTGGCAAGTGGTGGGCGTCCGACTCTCCCGGCGCTTCGCTGTCTCGTGATGACCGGTCCGCTGAGTCCAGGGGCTGACGGCGGCGCGGGCGAAGCATTCGCCGATCTTGCCGGTGCCGATGACGCCGACGGTCATGCCGTGGATGTCGCGGCCGAGGAGGCCGTCGAGGCGGAAACCGAATTCTCGGGTGCGGTTGGCGACGGGGGCAAGGGTCCAGGCGTAGTCGGCGACCGCACGGCACCCACGGTCCGGCACGTCAGGGGAGCAGGGCCTCGATCCGGGCGAGGTGGGCGGCGAGGATCTCCTCGAATGCGGCGCGGCGGTCCGCTCCGAGGGGGCGGATGTCGCGGGCGAAGTGGGCCAGGGCGGGGAAGCGTTCGGGGTCGGCGCCGAGGACGGCGACACGGAACTGCTCCATGCCCTGCTCGTACTCCTCGGGGGTGACGGTGCTGATGCCGGCCTCGGAGGAGATCAGCGCGGCGAGGAGGATGACGATGCGGTGGTACCGCACCGCGACCTCCTCGTCGGGCAGGCCGGACGCGCGCAGGGCCTGCAGCAGTTCCTCCATGACCATGCGGGATCCGGTGCCGCCGGACCCGTAGCGTCCCCACACCGCGGCGAGTTGGAGTTGCTCGCCGAAGGCCTCGCGCAGGCGCAGGGCCAGGGCGGTGATGCGCTGCTTCCAGTCGCCCTCGGGGCGGTAGCCGTCCATGGAGGCCAGCAGGATCCGGTCGGCCACCGCGCGCAGCAGTTCGGTCTTGTTCCGGAAGTGCCGGTAGAGGCTGGAGGAGTCGGTCCCGAGGGCCGCGGCGAGTTTGCGCACGCTGAACGACTCGGCGTCGCTCGTGCGCAGCAGTTCCGCCGCCGTGTCCAGGATCTCCTCGGTCGACCATCGCCTTCGGCCGGTCATCCCGCCCTCCCGTCGCTCGTCCGGAGTCAGCCTAGCTCATGCACTTTCTCTTGTACTTGCTCATGCGCTTGCTTGTGCACTTGCTGTTGCACGCACTGCGTGCATAATCGGTGCAACGCACAGTCCGACCACAACGAGACCCCGGCACCCGGCCGGGAGGGGGAGAAGGACGCATGAGTGGGAGCGCTTTCGCGACACGGCCTCCGGAGCCGGATTACTCGGTGATCACGACCGAGGAACTGCTCGCCCACCGCGACACGGAGAACCGCTGGCGGGCGTCGGGCGCGGCTCGGGCCGTCCTCGGGGAACCCGATCCCGGCGCCGCGATCGCCTGGCAGCAGGTGGCGCTGCCCGGCCGTGACCTCCCGGTCCGGGTGTACCGGCCGCAGTCGACGGGGGAGGGCGAGGCCGGCACCCGAACCGACCTGCCACTCGTGGTCCATGTCCACGGCGGCGGCTTCGTGGGCACGGCGACCCAGTGCGACTGGGCCAACAGCCACCTCGCCGCGGCACTGCCCGCCCTCGTCGTCTCGGTCGAGCACCGCCTCCTCGCCCCCGGCAGCCCGCTCGCGGACGCCGCCGACGACGGCTGGGGCGTGCTGGAGCACGTGGTGCGGCATGCCGCGCAGTGGGGTGTCGACCCGGCGCGCACGGCCGTCTTCGGTGAGAGCTGCGGCGCGCTGATCAGCGCCTTGACGGCGATCAGGGCCAGGGAGGCCGGCGTGGAGCTCAAGGCGCAGGTGCTGGTCAATCCGGTGGCCGATGTGACCGGGACGGGGATGTTCGACCACCCCTCGATCGCCGAGTACGCGGACGACCCGACCCCGGCCCTGCCGCTGCTGCGGCTCTTCCAGCGGCTCGCCGTTCCGCCGGGAGCCGACGCCGGTGCGGTCTCACCGCTGCACGCGAACGACCTGAGCGGGCTCGCCCCGGCGCTGGTGGTGGTGCCCACCCGGGACGCGGTCGCCGACCACGGCCGCAGCTACGCCGAGCGGCTGCGCGAAGCAGGGACCCCCGTGCGGCTCTCCGAATACCCGGGAGCCAAGCACGCGTTCCTCACCCTGCCCGGCCTGGAAGCGCAGGCCGAGGCCGCCCGGGCCGAGATCCTCGCGTTCCTCCGCGCGGCCCTGGCCGAGTGACGGAGGAACGACCGCCGACACTCGCGGAACGTCCTCGCGTCACTCCTGGTAGCAGCACCCGCCGTACTCGTCGCAGTCGTATTCGAAGCCGTCGTCGGCGCCGTGGGTACGGCTCAGCTTTTGGTCGTCCACGGGGCAGATCGGGGTGAACGACGGATTGACCTGGAGGAACGTCGAATCCTTCAGGGAGAACACAGAATTGACGACATCGAGGCCGTGTTCGCGAATCCCTTGCTGAATGAAGTCGAATGCGTCGTAGACGTGGCCGCAGGCGCACGTGATCGGGGCGCATCTGAAGTTCGCGACCCTGACGCCCAGCTCCACTCGAATCCTTTCGGTTTCCTCAGGGGATATCGGGCGGAGCCCCGTGCGGCGAATCCGCTCCGGAGTCCAGAACCGCTCCTTGATGACAGCGGCCTGGGTGCGGGTCAGGTAGAACGAAGCCGAGATGCCACCCGCGATCGTGGCGATGACGATGTCCGCGACGGCTTCGTCGTCCGCTGAAGCCACCACCTTTCCGGTGGCGACTACCTTGTCGATTTCCGCTAGCAGCTTCATGGTGCCCACTTCTTGAATTCCTGCGATTCACCTGCGGTGTCCGCGAACTCTCGGTGATGCGCATCATTTCGCTGTCTCGTCCGCCGGAGACCGGGTGCGGGTGAGGTTTCAGAGTCGGAGGGGGCCGTCAGGCCTGTGGAGGTGCCTATTGTCAGTGTGCGACGTCCCGCGACCGCTCAGCAACCGGACCGGAGAGCCACCGTGAACGGCAGGATTCCCGGTTAATGGTTTGCAGATCTCCGGGATGGGGTGTCGGATCCCGGCCATGACGATTGTGCTGGGAACGCCGACGGCAGGCGGGGTGCGCGAGGCCATGGGCGCACTGCGGGAGTGGCAGGACGACGGAGCGCCGATGCAACTGCACCCGGGGGACATCGGCTGGAACCATCGGCTCGGAACGCCTGAGACGGCCGCGGCGGTTCGGACCTGGAGCCGGGGCGGACGGATCCTCGCCGTCGGGATGCTGGACTCGCCGACGGTGTTGCGGATGACGGTCGCTCCCGGCGCGTTCCAGGACGAGGACCTGGCGCGGCGGCTTGTCGAGGACATCTCGCTGCCCGAGCGCGGCGTGCTGCCGGAAGGAGCGGTGTCCGTCGAGGCGCCGCTGGGCCTGCTGCTTCACGACCTGCTGACCGAGGACGGCTGGGGCGTCGACGAGCCGTGGACGCCGCTCTTCCGCGACCTCGCGGACGCGGTGGAGGACCCCGGCGTGCGGATCAGGGCGATCGGCCCGGAGCAGGCGCAGGACTTCGCCGACGTTCTGCGGTCGGCGTTCAACACCTCGCGGCCTACGCGCGAGTACTGGCACGCGATGTCGGCGGGGCCGTTCTCCGCCGACGCCCGCTGCCTGGGAGCCTATGACGACCACGGCAACCCGGCGGCGGTGGTGACGGTCTGGTCGGCCGGCCCGGGGAAGCCGGGACTGATCGAGCCGATGGGCGTCCACGAGGACCACCGCGGTCGCGGGTTCGGCCGGGCGATCACCGTCGCCGGGGCAGCCGCGCTGCGGGAGATGGGCTCGTCGAGCGTTCGTGTGTGCACTCCGAGCTCCAACGTCGGTGGCGTCGCCACCTACAGGGCGGCCGGGTTCGAGGCGAGGCCGGAGATCGGCGACCGGATCCGCAAGGCCTGACGCCGATACAGCCCGGGCCCTCGGCCCCCAGGGGTCCGCCGAGCGGAGCTGACAGCAGGTTCGTACGGGCTGGAGTCGGGTCCGGTTCGGCTGGTGACCGGGCGCGGCCCCGATCGGGACCGCACCCGGTCGGGGCCATCACGGAGAGCCCAGGCCGTCCTTGACGAGTGGTGTGCCGGCCGGCACCGCCTCCTGCCTACTGGGCCGGCCGCTGGTCCGGCCCGTGATCAGCGCAGGTGCCGGGCGAAGAACCCGGCCGCGTCCTCCCCGGCGAACTGCGGGACGCCCGTGTGCCCGCCCATGTTGGCGTGCAGCGTCTTCTCCTGGGAGCCGAAGGCGTCGAACAGGTCCAGGGACGCCTGCCGGTCGTTCCCTTCGTCGTCCCACTGCAGCAGGACGTGCAGCGGAACGGTGACCCGGCGGGCCTCCTCGAACATGGCGCGGGGCACGAAGCTCCCGGCGAAGAGGCCGGCGGCCACGATGCGCGGCTCGACCACCGCCAGCCGGATGCCGATGGAGATGATTCCCCCCGAGTACCCGACCGGGCCGCCGATCCCGGGTAGTGCGAGGAGGGAGTCCAGGGCGGACTGCCATTCCGGGACGGCCCGGTCGACGAGCGGGAGGATGAGGGCGTCGACGATCTCGTCACCGACCGGCTCACCGGCGGCCATGGCCTGCCTCAGGTCGGCGCGGGCCTGTTCGGCCGCGGCCCAGCGGGGCCGGTCACCGCTCCCGGGGAGCTCGATGGTGGCGGCGGCGAAGCCGTCCGCCGCGCAGCGTCGGGCCCGGGCGACCAGCCGGGGGTACATCTTGTGCAGGCCGAGCGGGGGGTGGCCGAGCAGGATCAGCGGGACCGGCTCGGACGCGGAGGCGGATGCGGGCGTCCACAGGATGCCGGGGATCTCGCCGAGGGTGAACTCGCGCTCGAGGATGTCGTCGTCGAGGCGCTGTTCGGAAGTGAAGTTCATGGTCGTGCCTTTCGGGAATGCGCTGGAACGGCGCTCCCGGACGACGACCTATCGCCCGACCGTGACCCCGGAGGAGAGCACCCATGTCGATACGTTCACGGGTACCACCTCCTTGTTCTCTCGCACGGCCTCCGGAAGGCTAGCAGATCGGCGGAAGCAACGGTCGACGAAGCGAACGCGCGTCCGTCAAGGTTCGACGGCATGCGGTCAGAGCCCGGTGGCACCGGACGGGCATCATGGGCTGATGCGCGTCGTTCTCTTCCAGCCTCCGGTGTTCAGACGGGAAGCCCCCGCCACTGCGCTGGCCAAGGCCCTGGCCGTGAGCGACAGTTGGGCCACCATCCTGCATCTCGGGATCGGTGACTGACCGGCCACGTCTCCGTCGGCGCTCCGGGACGGCTTGGCCGAGGGCCGCCGATGTCACGCTCGACGCCATCACCGTGCCCGGCGTGCGGGTCTCGCGCATCGCTCAGTCAACGTCCGCGTCGCCGGTGTCCGCGTGCTCGCCCAAGCCGAGACCGGAGAGTATGTGGTCGACGTCCTGGTCGTCGGCTCCCTCGATGTCGATGTCGCCCTCCACGTGCAGGTCGAGGTGGGCGAACCGGGGGGCCAGTTCGGTCAGAACGGTCAGCGGGTCCCGGTCGTCGTCCGTGTCCTCGATCACCAGGTCCCTGATGCCCAGGTGCGTGAGCTGGGGGAGCAGCGAGCTCTCCGCGAGGACGACGAAGTCGCCGGCCTCGTCAGGGTCGAAGTGCGCCTCGCTCAGGTCGAGGCTTCTCAGTCGGGGATACCTGGACGCCTCCAGCGCTTCCAGCTGGGCGTTGGTACCCACGGTGCCGTGGACGTCATGGCCGATCTCCACCTCCAGCGAGGTGAGACCGGGTGCCGAGAACGTGAACAGGGAACCGTCCGAGAAGACGGCCCCCCGGGTCCGCAGATGGGTCAGGGTGTCGTGTTCCACGTCGTCGAACAGGAAAGCGCCTTCGAGTTCCAGGGTGCGCAGTGCGGGCAGGGACGTCCACAGGGCGCGCTCCACCTCCTTGGGCACCACCGGATCGTGCAGGTACTTCTCGGGGTCGACCCGGTTTCCCGTCGAGGTCTCGTGGAGCTCGAAGAGCGTGTCGAAGTGGTGGCCGAAATACAGGGCCTGCAGTCGGGGCCACGGTCGACGGGAGAGGGCGGCCGCGGCGCGTTCGGCGGAGTGGTGGTAGTCGGTGAGGTGCAGTTCCAGGTCGGCCAGCAGGCGGGTTGCCGGGTGGGACAGCAGGACATCGATCAGCGCCGCCTCCCACTGCTCGGGATCGGTCGGATCGGAGGCCCTGGCGTGGGGCAGGTCCGCGAGGAGCCGCTCCAGCATCGCCCGGCGCTGCGGCGCGGTCTCCGCCGCCAGCCGGAAGACGGCCTTGTCGATGAAGCCGCGGGACCAGGTGAACTGCCAGGAGCCGTCAGCGCGCAGAGGATCGAGCCCGAGCGCACGCTCCACCTCGGCGTACGCGGCGGCCGGCTCCGGCACGTCCTCGCCGCCGTTCCGGTGGAGGTGCTCCAGCCGGATCGCCTCGCCTCGTGGGTCACCTGCCGTGGTGAGCGCGTCCGCGTAGGCGAGCCATGCCTCCCACCCGCCCGACACCGGTGCAGCCACGTCGTCGACAAAGGGCATGTCCTTCTCCTGGTCTCGGGTACGAGGCACCCTAGGCGTCTCCACTGACACCGCCGCCCCACCACCGATTTCCGCTCTCGCGGGCCGACTCGGCGCTGCGAAGCGGCCTGCCGCAGCGCGCTGTGGGTGGGGAGTCCTCGGCCGCGGTCAGGACGACGAGTTCGAGGGTGTGGGTTCCGGGGACGACGGAGGCGGTGCAGTCGAGGTCGAGGCGGCCGGCGGCTGCCTGTGGTGGCGTCGCGGGCGCACCCGCGACGGGGACGCGGTCCTGCTGGACCGGGATCTGCTGCGCACGCCCGGCGTGCGGACCGCGGCAATGCTGGCGGGCACGTTCTACCTCTGCGTCACCGGGTCGCTGTTCCTGCTGCCGCCCTACCTCCAGCAGGTGCGCGGGATGTCCCCGGCCGCCTCGGGCCTCGCGGTCCTTCCCGTCAGCCTGGCCGTCGCCGCGGCCGCGCTGGTCTCCGGGCGGCTGATGAGGACCCCGGGACCACGCCCGTTCCTGGCCACGGGTCTTCTGTCGCCGGGCCGCCGTCGGGGCGTGATCAGGACTCATGCCCCGTGCTCCGAAGTGTCGTTGATGGTTCGGCCTCGTTGTTCCCTACGGTGAGGCTGCGAGGACGTCCGGCGCGGACACCGGCACCGTGGCGCCGCACCTCGCCCCCGGGCCCGGGCCGGGTTCGCGAAAGGCACGTACCCATGCCGATGGACATCGTCGACGCTCAGATCCACCTCCACCTCACCATGAGCGCCGAGGAGACCCTCGCCGCCATGAACGCCCTGGGCATCCAGGCGGCGGTGATCGACGAGTTCTGGGGGTTCGAGGCCCGGACCGGCCATGGCGAGCCGGGCATCGCGCTGCCGGGGGCCCGCGCGTTCCGTGCCGTCGCGCCCGGGGCCGAGATGGCGTCGATCCGGTACCCCGAGCGCTTCTGCTACCTGCTGCGCATCCACCACCGGGATCCCGAACTCGCGGCCGGTATCAGGGCGGTGGCCGACGCGCCGTATGCCCGGGCGGTGCGGATCGTGGCACGCGAGGACGAGGACGTCAGGGAACTGGCCCGGGGCGACTACGGGCCGGTGTTCGACGCCTCCGCCGACCACGGCCTGCCCGTCTTCGCGATGACGGCGCGCAACGGGCACCTGCTGCGCCCCTACGCGAAAGCCCATCCCGACACCCCGATCGTCCTCGACCACGTTGGAATGCCGGTGAACGACGAGGAGTTCGAGGACGTCCTGCGGCTGTCCGACCAGCCGAACATCATGATCAAGTGGGGGCACGGCCCGGAGCTGTTCCACGCCGGTGACTACCCGTTCACGCCCGCGCTCGACAAACTGCTGCGCGTGCTGGACGCCTTCGGCCGCGAGCGCGTCATGTGGGCCAGCGACCACACCATGATCAGCGGCGACCACTGCTGGGCCGACGAGCTCTTCGCCCTGCGGGAGACCGACCGGCTCGGCGCCGAGGACAAGGAGTGGCTCCTCGCGGGGACGGTGCGTTCCGTCCTGGACTGGCCGCGCCCGGCGAAGCCGTGAGCGGGAGACCGTGAGCAGGAGGCCTGAGCGGGAGGCCGTGAGCGGGCGGCCGTTCGGCGGAGGTGATGGCCGGTCGGCACGGTCGGCACGGTCGGAACCGCCCCGGATCCGCTCCGTCGGCCCGTCCCGGCCCCGACCCCGGCCGCCGGGTGCCGCGTGAACCAGAGGGGAAGGCCCCGCTCCAGGGCGGTGAAGTCTCGGTGGCCGCGACCCGGGATTCGCCCGAACCAGTCAACAACGCTGTCGGTCAGTGCTATGTTACCCGGCGGTTCGAGAGTCGGTGCGACGGCTCCGAGCTGTGCGTCCCGCCACAAGTCACCACTGCCTCAGCACCGTTGACCCCGAAGGGACCCTCCACGTGACCGTGCGCAAGCTGACGCTGTCAGCCGCGGCGACAACCACCGTGCTCCTCCTCTGCGGCGCCGTCCTGACCGGAGCGGCGGCCTCACCGGCCGCCGCGAACACCACCGCAACTACCGCAACCACCGCAACCACGGCAGCGGCGTCGTCCGACCCCTCCGCCGCCCCGGGCGCGTCGGCGACGCTGGCGCCCCCGACGTCCGGCACGGCCGCGGCCACGGTGGCGGCCCCGGCGCAGGGCAGCGCGCCGGCGACCGCCACCACCGCCCCCGTCCTCGCGCTCTCCTCCTACGACCCGACCACCGGCGCCGCCGTGCTCGCGCCGGCCACCACCGGTCCGCAGGCACCGTCCGCCCTGGCCGCGAGCCCGGACGCCGCCGCGGCCGCCGTCCGGCCCGGGCAGCTGATCGACAGCCCGCCCACCCCGGCGGCCCCGCACGGTGCGCTGGTCGCCGTCACCGATGTGCAGTCGACGGCCGACGGGAAGGTGGCCGTCTCCACCCGCCCGGCCACCCTCCCCGAACTGCTCGGCGGCACCAGCACCAGCCTGCGCAGCGCCGTCAGCCCGAGCACCTTCGACGTCCAGCCCCAGATCGGCGGCGTCCAGGTCGTCACCGACTTCGGAGCGACCTCCGGCCAGGGCTCGGTGTCCGGCAGCCTGGGGCTGAGCGCGAACGTCACCGTCCCGCTGCCCGACGGCAGTTCGGCGAAGATGTCCGGCTCGGTCTCGCTCCGTCCGGCCATCGACTTCTCCTACCAGGGCGGCCTCGGCGTCATCGACCCCCAGCAGGCCCGGGTCGGCTTCACCCTGGGCGCGCACGCGGACTGGCACGTCAGCGCGAACCTCACCGCGAGCACCGGGCCGATCCGGATACCCCTGGCCAAGTACAGCGCCAGCCCCGTGGTGATGGTCGGCCCGCTGCCCGTCGTGATCAACCTGGCCTTCACCCTCTCGGCCGACATCAGCGCCGACGGCACCGTCAGCCTCGACGCCGAGCAGGCCTACGACGGCCAGTGGGGCGTCCACTCGGACTACGTCAAGGGCCCGGGCTGGACCACCACCACCGACCCCGGGAACTCCACCGTCTCCCCGCTGCGCCTCAACCTCAGGGGCTCCGCCTCGGCGAAGGCCGGCCTGCTCGCCGAGGGTTCGATCGCCCTGTACGACACGATCGGCGTGAAGGCGTCCATCGAGCCGTACCTGCGGGCCGTGGTCAACGGCTCCGTCGTCCTCGACGGCGCGAGCACCACGCCGGACGTCAACGGTGCGGCGGCCCTCTACGGCGGACTCGACATCAACGGGGCGCTGATGGCCCGGCTCGTTATCCTCGGCACCCCGATCCTGGAGGCGGACCTGCCCTTCCTGGCCTTCCACCGCGAATGGCCGATCGCCTCGGTCAGTGTCGGGCAGCCCCCGGTACGGCTGGTGGACTGGACGTCGCTCAACGCCAGCCTGTTCGACGACAACCACTCCGCCTACCTGAAGTCCCGGCCGGACTGGGACCCGTACGCCCTCAAGGCCGCCTGCCCGGACGGCAGCCGGCTGATCGGGCTGAGCTACGGCGGCGACAACGGCCTCTGCACGGACGTCACGAAGGCGGACCTGTGGGACGCCGGCCGCGCGTTCGTCGTCGACCACGGCGGCACCTACGTGACCAGCGAATGGGCGTCGGGCTACGCCAAGGCCCAGTGCCCGGCCGGCTCGGTCATGACCGGGTACAGCCGCAACGGCCGGACGATGGGCGCGCTGTGCGCCAAGTCCGCCGCCCCGCTGGGAACTTCGACCCGCACGCTCTGGTTCGAGAAGGGCGACAACCGCCCGGCCGCGGCCGGTGGCGGTGACTTCTCGTACGGCTTCGCCAAGGGCCAGTGCGCGGACGACGAGGTCGTCGCGGGCATGGCCTACAGCGCGCCCTGGTGGCAGCTGTGGGCGGCGCGGCCGTCCGCGCTGCTCTGCCAGAAGCTCGCCGTCTGACAGCCGTAGGGGCAACCACCGTTGAACGCGGCCGACCCATGGCCGACCACGGCTGATCACCGCTGACCGCCGAGCAGGTCGCGCGGCCGGGGGGCCCCCCCCCCCCGGGGGGGCCGGGGGGCCGGCCCCGGCGGGGGGGGGGCGCGCCGCCCGCGGGTGGGGCGGTGTGGGGGTCAGTCGGTGACGGTCGCGGTCGCGGAGCGGCCCGGGGCGAGGGTCACGGTGGTGGAGGTGTAGGTCACGCCGTCGACGGTCGTGGTGCGGGCCTCGCGCGGCGCGCCGTCGACGGTGACGCGGGCGTGCTGCCCGGGGAAGCGGGCCTCCCAGGTCAGCCGCTCGGTGCCGGTGTTGGTGACGGTGCTGCGCTGGGTGCCGTCGTGGCGGACGGTCACCGTGCCGGCGCCCACCGGGATGCCCGCGACCTGGAGCCAGCCCATCGGGGAGGGCAGCTGCGGGGCGGTGGTGAGCGCGTGGCCGGCGGCGTCCGGGGTGACGCCGAGCAGGCCCTGGACGGTCTGGGCGAGCAGCGTGAACGGGACCTCGGGGTAGTCGCCGTTGAGCATCGCGCCGCTCACGTGCGGCTCGCCGGTGCTCTCGTAGATGTGCCGCATCCACTTCCAGGCGGTGGTGCCGTCGTGGTTGGCGAAGAAGGCGTCCGGGAGGTAGGTGTAGGCCTCCAGGTTGGCCGAGCGCTCCGGGCCGGAGTCGGCGGCGTCGACGGCGGCGAGGAAGCCGTCCCGGCGCGGGCCCGGGTCGAGCAGCCGCTTGACCGGCATCAGCACGCTCGCCTCGTAGCCCCAGCCGGTGATCGGCCTGCCGGTGGTGTCGTAGCCGTGGACGACCTCGCCGGGCTGCGAACCGTCCACGCTCCAGGTGGAGTTGACGTACGTGTGCAACTGGTCGGCGGCCTTCCGGTAGCCGGCGGCGGAGGCGGCGTCGCCCCGGGCCTCGGCCAGCGTCGCGGCGGCGAGGTAGGCCTGGTACTGGGCGCCGACCGCGTCGCCCGCCTCGGCGTAGGTGCGGGTGGCGTTCTCGGCGTAGCTGGCGGTGCCGGCGAAGATGCTGCGGCTGGTGGCCTGCGGGATCGGCACCCCGCCGTTGTCGACCGGGCCGGGGCGGGCGGCGATGAACGGGCCGAGGGTGTTGCGGACGTAGCGGCCCAGGCCCGGGTCCTCGGCGTAGTCCCGGTCGCCGGTCCAGCGGAAGGCCTCGCCCGCCTGCTGGACGAGTTCGAACGGCGCGGGCAGCTCGCGGACGAAGCGGTCCGGGCCGCGGTAGTCGATGGCCGCGTAGCTGCGGGCGTCGAAGTTGAGCGCCCAGACCGGGTAGAGCCGGTTGACGTCGGTGGCGGAGGCCGCGAAGCCGCGCAGCATGGTCTTGTTCTCGGCGTCCAGCCCGAGCAGGTGGGCGCCGACCAGCTGGTGGGCGAAGTCACGGCTGTAGAAGGCGGAGCGGAACGGGTAGCCGGCCCAGTAGGAGGCGTCGTAGGTGGTGGTGCCGGTGCCGCCGGGGTGGTTCTCGTCCTGGTCGAGCACGCCGGTGGCGCCGGGCTGCTGCACCCAGCTGTTGGCCTTGGTCTTGGCCCAGTCGAAGAGGGCGACGACCTCGGGGTCGGAGGAGCTGATCACCGGGTCGTTGGGGGCGGACGGGGCGACGGCGGCGTCGTCGACGTTGACCCAGCCCGTCGGGGAGGAGCCGATGGTGAGGGTGAGCCGGTCGCCGGCGGCGACCCGCACCCGGGGGAGGGTGTACTTCGCGTAGGTGGACTGCTCGGGCAGCGGCAGGGAGCGCACCGCGGTGCCGTTGACGCTCACCGAGAGGCTGCCGCCGGCGCCGCCCGTCGCGATCCAGGCGGACAGGTCGTAGGTGCCCGCGGTGACGGCGGTGACCTGCTGGCTCACCGTGTAGCCGGGGCCGGCGTCGAGGTAGGCGAGGCGGCTGCCGCCGTGCGGGTTGTTGGTGGCGGTGCCGGTGTGGGCGGTGAAGGTCCAGCCGTCGGCGGTGGGGGCGCCGGTGGTGGGGGCGCCGCTCCCGCTGCTCTGCTCGAAGCCGGGGTCGGCGAGGACCAGCGGCTCGGTGCGGGTGAGCGTCCAGCGGTGGGCGGGGCGGTTGTCGCAGTGGTGGTTCGCCGGGGCCGGGCCGGCGGTCAGACAGGCGCCGGTGCCGCGGACGGTGAGGGTGTAGGTGCCCTGCGGAGCACGGGAGACCGTGAAGCGCTCGGCCTCGGGGGCGGAGCCGCAGTCGGCGGTGGCGGGGCGGCGGTCCGGGCCGCCGAGGGTGAGGCAGCGGCCGCTGGCGGCGTTGACCAGGAGGTACTCGCCGCCGGTGCGGCGCAGCTGCCAGCGCTGGCTGAGCAGCCGTCCGCAGGCCGCGCCGAGCACCGGGGTGCCGGGGGCGGGCTGGGCGTACTGGGGGCCGAGGCAGGAGCCGTCCAGTGCGGAGCCGAGCAGGTAGCTGCCGCCGTCGACGAGCGGTGCTCCGGCGGCGGCCGGGGCCGGGGCGGCGCCGAGGGCCTGGGCGGTGAGGACGGCCAGGAGGGCGAGACCGGTGGGTAAGGCGCGGGGGCGGGGCGGCATGGCTGAGCTACCTCCGGTCGGTCGGTGGGTGGTCGCGTTGGAACGTTCAAATCAGATGGGAAAGCCGAGCTATGATGCATCGCATGTGATGGGTGACATTTCACATGGTTGTTTCGGTCGCGTCAACGGGATGTGCGGTAAGGGCTTCCGGGAGGTGACCGGGACGAATGGTGAAGGCTCCCGCCCGACGGGGGTGGGCGGGAGCCTTCACGTCCTGGGACGGGGTTCAGCGCTTCAGGGTGGCGAGCGTCTCGTCCAGGCTCGGCGTGCCGGGGCGGGGCCGGTTGTACGGGAGCCTGGAGAGCATCGATCCCATCGCGCAGGTGTTGGTCAGCGCGGAGAAGGCCAGCCCGCCGCCGACGGCCGCGGAGACCCAGCGGGCGCCCGGCAGGGCGAGGTCGATCAGCACCCCGGCCAGCACCAGCGAGCCGGCCACCAGGCGGACCTGGCGGTCCAGCGCCCACACCCGGCGGGCGCCGGCCACCTGGTCCAGCGGTCGGCCGGCATCGGCCCAGGCGTTGGTGCCGCCGGTCAGGGTGAGGGTCGGGATGCCGGCGTCGGACAGCTGGCGGCACGCGTTGTCGGCGCGCGGCCCGGCGGCGCAGACGACGGCGATCTCGCCGTGCGCGGCGGCCTCGCGCAGCGTGGGCAGGGCGCGGTCCAGCTGGTCGAGCGGGACGTTGAGGGCGCCGGGGATGTGGCCCGCGGCGTACTCGCCGGGGGAGCGGACGTCGATGAGGGTGAGCTGCCCGAGGCGGGGCTGGAGCTGCTCGACGGTCAGCGGCGTGGTCATGGGGGGTGGGGTCCTCTCCGGAAGGGGGTGTGGCTGGGGGATGGGGGGTCGGGGGCTGGGCGTCGGCCCGTCGCGGTGGCACCGTGGTCGGCCCGTCGCGGTGGTCGGCCCGGCGTGCTGATCGGCGCAGCGTGCTGAATCAGGCCGGCGTGCTGATCGGCCCGGCGTGGTGAATCAGGCGAGCGTGGTGATCAGCATCAGCGCGGCGACGGCGAGCAGGGCGACGGCGAAGGCCTTCCGCAGGGTGCGCCCGCTGAGCTTGTCGGCCAGCCGTTTGCCGTCCCAGGCGCCGAGGATCGCGGCTCCGGTGAAGGGGGCGGCCACGGCCCAGTCGATCGCGCCGGTCGCGCCCAGGCGGGGCAGCAGGGCGGCGAGCGAGTTGGCGGTGATGACCAGCAGGCTGGTGCCGACCGCCTCGGCCATGGTGAAGGCGAGCACCGAGACCAGGGCCGGTACGGCGAGGAAGCCGCCGCCGACGCCGAGCAGTCCGGTGACGGCGCCGAGTCCGGCGCCCGCGGCCGTGGAGCGGCCGAGTCCTGCGGCGGAACGTTCCTGCGCCTCGGCCTTGGGCGGCCTCAGCATCCGGAAGGCCGCGAGCGCCGCCAGTACCGCGAAGGCGCCGGTCAGCAGCGCGCCCGGCAGGTGGGCGGACAGCGCCCCGGCGGCCGCGGCGAGGGGCAGTCCGGCGGCGGCGAACAGGGCGCCGGTGCGCCAGCGGACCCGGCCCGCCCGGGCGTGGGCGATCAGGCCGGTCAGGGAGGTCGCGGCGACGATCACCAGGCTGGCCGTCGTGGCCAGCGCCGGGCTGAAGCCCAGCAGGTAGACCAGGGCGGGTACGGCGAGCATGCTGCCGCCGCCGCCCAGCCCGCCCAGGGCGAGCCCGACCACCGCGCCGGCGGCGAGTGCCAGGAGCAGCGTGGTCATATCACGTGCCCGGCGCTTCCGTCGGGCGTGGTGACCGGGAGCCCGGACAGGGCCCAGGCGTTCATGCCGCCGGCCACGTTCAGCACCTCGACGCCGCGCTGGGCGAGCAACTCCGCGGCGCGCTGGGAGCGGTGGCCGGAGCGGCAGATCGCCAGCGCGGTCCGGCCGGCCGCCGCGGGCGGCAGCGGGACACCGGCGACCAGGCCGATCAGCGGCTGGTGCAGCGCGCCGGGGGCGTGCCCGGCGGCGTACTCGGCGGCCTCCCGGACGTCGAGCAGCACGGCGGCGCCGGTGCGGGCGAGTTCGTGGGCCTCGGCGGGGGTGGTCCGCCCGTGGGGGCGGTGTCCGTGGGCGCGGTGTTCGTGGGGAGCGGACCCGTGGGCGCGCGGCAGCAAAGGCATGCGGTGTCTCCAGTGGTGCAGACCGGACCGCAGTGGTCCGGCAGGTCGGGGGCGGCGCGGGCGTCCGTACGGGCCCGGTGGCCCGGTACGGCGGCGTGGCCGGTGCGTCCTCGGCCCCGCCCGTATCGGCTCGGCGGCGGTGGCCGGCCCCCTCGATGGCTTCACCATAGTACCCCCGGGGGTATTATTGAAATCGTTCGGACATACCCCCGCCCGTATCGGCTCCCGAAGCCGTATGCTCGCAAATATACCGAGGGGGGTATCACGATGGCGCTGTGGCGCCCAGGAATCCGGCTTCGCCGACCAGGAGAAGGCCGAGGCCCGACCCGGAGGAGACAACCCCATGATCTTCAGCCAGTACTACCTCGACTGCCTCTCCCAGGCCTCCTACCTGATCGCCGACGAACGCACCGGCCGGGCCGTGATCGTCGACCCCCGCCGGGACGTCGACGAGTACCTCGCCGACGCCATGGCGCGTGGCCTGACCGTCGTCGGCGTCATCAACACCCACTTCCACGCCGACTTCCTGGCCGGCCACCTCGAACTCGCCGCCCGCACCGGCGCCTGGATCGGCTACGGTCACCGCGCCGAGACCGAGTACCCCATCCGCAAGCTCACCGACGGTGAGCGGATCGAACTCGGCGACGTCACCGTCCAGGTCCTCGAAACCCCCGGCCACACACCCGAGTCGATCAGCATCCTGGTCTTCGAGCAGCCCGACGACACCGTCCCGTACGGTGTGCTCACCGGCGACGCGCTGTTCATCGGCGATGTCGGCCGCCCCGACCTGCTCGCCTCGGCCGGCGTCACCGCCGCCGAACTCGGCGCGATGCTCTACGACAGCGTCCACCGCAAGCTGCTCGCTCTGCCCGACGAGACCCTCGTCTTCCCCGCCCACGGTGCCGGCTCGGCCTGCGGCAAGAACCTCTCCGCCGACCGCCAGTCCACCATCGGGGCGCAGCGACTGACCAACTACGCCTGCCGGCCCATGGACCAGGACACCTTCGTCCGCATCGTCACCGCCGGCCAGTCCACCGCCCCCGCCTACTTCGGCCACGACGCCGCCCTCAACCGGAAGGACCGCCCGCTGCTCGATCCCGCGAACGCAGCCCGCCCGCTGTGCCCCGAGGGCTTCAAGGAGGCCCGTAACGCGGGCGCCGTCGTCCTCGACGCCCGCAGCCCCCAGGACTTCGGCGCGGGACACATCCGCGGCGCCATCAACGTCCCCGTCGACGGCCGCTTCGCCGAACAGGCCGGCACCGTCCTCACCCCCGACAGCAGCATCGCGATCATCGCCCCGCAGGACCGCGAGGGCGAGGTCGTCACCCGCCTCGCCCGCATCGGCTTCGACCGCATCGCCGGTTACCTGCGCAACCCCGGCAACGCCCTGCCCGCCCTCGCCGACGAGGTCGCCCCCGCCGGCCGCCTCACCGCCGACCAGCTCCGTACCGCCCTCACCGACGCGCAGCCCCCCACCGTCCTGGACGTGCGCACCTGCGGTGAGCGCGAAACCGGCTCCATCGAAGGATCCGTGCACATCCCCCTGACCGAACTCCCGGGCCGCCTCGACGAGATCCCCACCGACCGCCCCCTCGTCGTCCACTGCGCCAGCGGCCACCGCTCCTCCATCGCCGCCAGCCTGCTGCGCCACCACGGTCTCGCCGAGGTCTCCGACCTCCTCGGGGGCTACAGCGGCTGGCACGCCCTCACCCGCCCCGCTCAAGCGTCATGAGGCCTGGACCAAGGGCGAGCCTCACTGCGAACCGGACGGCCCCGTCGTCGGTGGTGATCAGGTCGTCGGCCTGGCCGGCCTCGTCGGCCTCGTCGGCCTCGGCTCGGTGATGACGAGGCCACTGTTCAACGGGGATTCGGGCCCGGGGTCTCTTGACCCGCTGTTCGGGGCATCGCCATGATGGGCCGTCATGTTGTGACTCCGCCGATGGGGGAAGTCCGGTTCGAATCCGGCGCTGACCCGCAACGGTAGGCCGCCGACCCCGCGTCGGCGGCGAGCCCGAGTACCCGTCGGCGGAGGTGTGTCACCCCTCCTCCCGTCGTGGTCTGCGGGCCGGAGCCCGCTGGCCCCTCGGCGCTCGCCGACGCCTTCCGGGCCCCTGCGCGCGGGCCCGGAAAGGCAGCCCATGCCCGCCGTTCGCCGCTCCCTCGGCCCGCTCGCGATACCCGCCCTCGCCCTCGCCACCCTGTTCCCGGCGGCGGCCACCGCCCATGCCGCTCCCGCCGCCGCGACCTCGTCGCCGACGGTCCGTCCCGACGCCGCCGCCGGCGGTTGGCTGGCCCGGCAGCTCGTCGACGGTGACCACTTCGAGTCCGTGTTCAACGGCACCGCCTACCCCGACCAGGGCCTGACCATCGACGCCGTGCTGGCCTTCGCGGCCTCGCACAGCTCCGACGAGGCCGCCGCGAAGGCCACCGCCTGGCTGGCGAAGCCCGAGGTCATCGGCGGCTACCTCGGCGACGGCACCACCGAGGCCTACGCGGGCGCGACGGCCAAGCTGCTGCTCGCCGTCGAGGTGCGCGGCGGGAACGCGGCGTCCTTCGGTGGCGTCGATCTGCCGGCCCGGCTGCGCTCGCTCCAGACCGCCGAGGGCCGCTTCTCGGACCGCTCGCAGTGGGGCGACTACAGCAACGCCTTCGGCCAGTCGCTGGCCCTGATCGCCCTGCACCGCACGCCCGGTGACGCCCCGGCGGCGGCCGTGGACTACCTCGCCAACAGCCAGTGCGCGGACGGCGGCTTCCCCGTCTCCTTCGGCCAGGCGACCTGCACCGGCGACCCGGACGCCACCGCGCTCGCCGTCCAGGCCCTCGCCGCCACCGGCCGCACCGCAAAGGCGAACGGGGGCCTCGGCTGGCTGGCCGCGCACCAGAACGCCGACGGCGGGTTCGCGGCCGCCGGGGCGACCACGTCCAACGCCAACACCACCGGCCTCGCCACCCAGGCGCTGCTGGCCGGCGGGCGCTTCGGCGCCGGCCTCAAGGGCTGGAGCCGGCTGGTGAAGTTCCAGCAGGGCTGCTCGGCCGACCCTGCCGTGCGCGGTGCGGTCGCCTACGACGCCTCCGGCTTCAACGCGGGCAACGGCGCCCGGGCCACCGCGCAGGCCGTCCTCGGCCTCGCCGGCACCCCGCTCGCCACGCTCTCCGCCGCCGGGGCCCGCCCGGACGCGCCCACCCTGGCCTGCCCGGCCCCGGCCGCGTACTGAACACGCCCGAAACCAGGAGGAGTTCACCGATGAGCGACACCCTCACTCCGGCGCGCCCGGTCCGCCGTACGCTCGGCTCGATCGCCGCGGCCGCCGCCCTCACCGCCGGTCTGCTCGGCGTCTCCGCCGTCCAGGCCCCGCAGGCTCGGGCCGCCGCTTGCGGCGGGACCACCGGCGTCACGGTCGTGGTCGACTTCACCGCTGTCGGCGGCGGCATCCAGACCGGCTGTGCGCTCGGCGACCCGGCCAGCGGCCTGGCCGCGCTGACCGGCGCCGGATTCAGCTACGCCTTCCACCCGCGCTTCCCGGGTTTCGTCTGCACCGTCAACAGCCTGCCGACAACCTGCACCAACCCCACCGGCAGCGCCTACTGGTCGTACTGGCACGCCCAGCACGGCGGCCCCTGGTCGTACAGCGGCCTCGGCGCGGGCAGCTACAACCCGGCCCCCGGCGACGTCGAGGGCTGGTCCTTCGGTGCCGGCGCCCAACCCGGCATCACCGCTCCCTGACCCGCCTGCCCGTACACGTCGACGCCCCGGCCTCCCCGACGAGGGAGGCCGGGGCACAGGGGTCGGGCGTGAGGTGCCCGCCGGCGCCGGACGAGGTGGTCGTGCAGCAGTACGCTGCCGACCGCCGCAGCCGAGCACGCACGGCCGCCGCGGGACTGCCGCCGCGGCTTCGCCCTGTCGGTGGATCAGCTGCCGTAGCTCAGCGAGACGGTGTCGCCGAGGTGGACGGTGGCGGCCCGGGTGGCGGCGGTGGCGGTGGCGCCGTCCAGGCCGACCTTCCAGGTGGAGGAGCCGCTGTTCGCGGTGCCGTTGAGCGCGGTGACGGTGCCGCCGCCGGTGGACGGGGTGACGGAGGTGACGCAGCCGCTCGGAGTGGCGGTGGCCGCCGCGTCGAGGACGTCGCCGAGGGTCGTGGTGGTGCCGGTGGGGGTGAGGGTGACGGCGCAGACCTTGAGGTTGCTGGTGCCGTCGTCGACGACCAGTGCGAGCCGGGCGGCCGTACCCGCGGTGAAGCCGGTGGTGGCGGCCCAGGCGGGTTCGCCCGCGGTGGTCGGCGCCGGCGGGGTGGCGGTGAACCCGGCGCCGGCGACGGCGCGCAGGCCGTCGACGGAGGCGTACGGGGACGGGGAGGTGTCGGTGGGCAGGTACTTGAAGCCGCCACCGGGCTTGAACTGCTGGGCGACGAGGAAGTCGACCGGGGTCTTGCCGGTGCCGCTGGTGAAGTCGGTGCCCTGGGGGTTGATGCCGCAGGCGTTGAGGCCGGACACGGCCCAGCCGTTGGAGTCGGTGTTGACGCCGAACATGGCGTTGAAGGCGCCGGAGGAGGCGAGCTTGCCCTTGAGGAAGTTCTTCGCGGCCACGATCGCGGCGTCGGTGCCCGGGACGCCGCCGACACACAGGGAGGCCATGGCGGCACCGGTCATGTCGATGTCGCTGCCCTGGGCGAGCGCGGTCGGGTCGCCGGCGGCCTTGCTGTAGTTCCAGCCGCCGTCGTTGTGCTGGTTGGCGCGCACGGTCGCGACCGAGGCGTTCAGCAGGGACTGCGGGACGCGTTGTCCGCCGCTCCGGGTCTTGGCGCCGCCGAGGGCGAGCAGGCCGAAGACGGTCCCGTTGAAGTTCGCGGACGGGCCGTAGTAGCCGGGTTCGGCGGTCTGCCAGTAGGCGGCGAGGTCGGCCACGAGGTTGCGGCCCGGGCCGATCCGCGCGGGGTCGATGCCGGCCGCGTAGGAGTTGAGGATGCCACGCTCGTAGTCGGTGACGACCGGCGAGGTGCTCGGCCAACTGCTCGCGGCGAGCTGGTTGCGGTAGACCAGGCGCGCGTTCTTGCTCGTGTCACCGCCAGGGGCGACATCGGCCGCGGCGGTGCCGGCGGCGGCGAGCGCGCTGAAGGCCCACTCGTTGGAGAGCCCGCCGCCGGTGACGTAACTGCCGTCGGCGGCCTGGAGGGACTTGAGGTACGTGACGCCGGTGGTCCTGGAGGTGGCTATCTGGCTCGGCGAGGCGGTGGCGTGCGCAGGGACGGCCGACATCAGGAGGGCGCAGGCGGCCATCGAGACGGTCGCCGCGGAAGCGAGGCGTGAGGAGACGAAGCGCGAGTGTGCGGGAACGGACACGGAACGGGCTCCTTGGGGTGACGGGCGCGCCGGTCCTGCCCCGGGACCCCAGCGCTCGTCCGAGAGCGCGGTGGTACGGGGCGGCGGCCGCCCGGATCGCGTGGGCGGGCTGGTGCTGGTGCTGCACGACCGCGCGGGCATTCGGGCTCGGGGCCGGTGCAACCACCGCCCCACACCGCTGCGCGTCAGCTCCGGATTCGCACCGGATTCCCCCGCTCGGCCACCGCGGACGTTACCGCACCCGTGAACGGATCTACGAGGTGGCGAAAGTGACATGACGACTCGTTGACGACGACTCCGAGCACATGGTGTGATGAACCGCTTTTTAGTCCTCGGCAGTCAGGGGAAGCCGGTCCGATTCCGGCGCTGACCCGCAACCGTAGACCCGCCCGCAAGGGCCGGTGAGCCGGAATGCCTGCGCCGGGGCCTTGTTCATGAGTACATGCGTCGTCGTGGACTACGACGCGGTCGCGACGGCGCCCCGTGCCGGGGAGAGCCGTCGGCTGCGCCGTGGGACCCCGACGACCGATCGGGGAGTCGCCGGTGAGGGTCAGCAGCAGTCCTACGCGTCACAGAAGCAGAGAACTGGGCTCGCTTCTGATCACCACGGCCGTCGCAGTGGCCGCGGGAGGAACCGTCCTGCTGGGCCACCCCGGCTCCGCGGCAGCCGATCCGATCGAGCAGTGCACGGCGACGACGGGCGCGATCGTCGCCGTCGACTTCAGCCACTGGGGCGGCGGGGTCGTCCGGGGCTGCGACGCCCACCCGACGACGGGGATGAACCTGCTGCACAACGCGGGATTCACCACGACCGGCACCGAGCACGACGGGCCCGCCTTCATCTGCCGACTCGGCACCGGGACCTTCAACGGCGGTGTCCAGTACCCGACTCCGGCCGAGGAGCCGTGCGTCAACACCCCGCAGGCCACCGCGTACTGGTCGTACTGGATCGCCGCACCCGGCCAACAGAGCTGGTCCTACAGCCGGTTCGGCGCCGGCACGCAGCAGCCCAAGCCCGGCGAGGTCGAGGCCTGGGTGTACGGCGGCACCGACATCGGGGGCACCAGCGGGGCGCCGGACTTCACCCCGGACTCGGTCCGCGCGAAGAACGGTGGCTCCTCGGCGTCCCCTTCGCCTTCCTCGTCCCCCTCCGCGAGCGCCTCGCCGTCCGCCACGTCCCCGGGGACGCCGAGCCCCACCGGCACGCCGTCCCCCACCGGTGATCCGGCCGCCGCGGCCGCCTGGCTGGCCGGTCAGCTCGTCGGCGGCGACCACATGGAGAACTGGGCCGCCCCGGGGCCGGACTACCCCCGGACCGCCCTCACCGCCGTCGCACTCGCCGCCGCCGGGACGCAGGACCCGGTGCTGCGCAAGGTCGTTGGCTTCCTCGCCGACCACATCGATGCCTTCCTGTACCCCGACGGCCCCGCCGGCGCACCCGACACCAGAGCCGCCGCCCTGCTGGCCCTCGTCGCCGAGAGCACCGGCCGCGACCCCCGCACCTTCGGCGGGCGGGACCCGCTTGCCGCGCTCACCGACCACGTCTGCACGGCAGCCGGGGAGAACGGGAAGTGCACCGCCGCCGGGGACTTCCTCGGCGCGGCCTCGCCCTGGGTCCAGTCCCTCGGGGTCATCGCGCTCCAGCGCGCCGGCATCACCCCACCCGCCCCGGCACTCGCCCGGTTCACGGTCCTCCAGTGCGACGACGGCGGCATGGCCGGCTCGATGATCGTCGCGGGTGACCACTGCGAGTCCGACCCGCTCACCACCGCGATCGCCGTCCTCGCCCTGCGCACGGCCCCCGGCTACGAGGCGGCCGCCGAGAAGGCCGCCGGTCGGCTCGCGGCGAGCCAGCAGCCCGACGGCTCCCTCCTTCCCTACGCCGGCGCCCCCGGCGACACCACCAGCACCGCGAGCGCCGCCCAGGCCTTCCGGGCCACCGGCCAGGGCGCCCGACAGGCCGCCGCCACCGCCTGGCTCGCCGCCCGGCAGGGCAAGGACGGCGGCTTCGGCCCCGACGAGTCGACCACCGACCCGGACGCCGCCGCCACCGAACAGGCCATCCTGGCCCTGACCGGCACCGACCTCACCGCCGTCCGGCACAACCCGGACGGGGCCACCACCCCGCCGACCACGCCGACCACGCCGACCACGCCGACCACCACGCCCCCGACCACGCCCGCCGGGAGGAAGCCCGACGCCGCGAAGGGGAGCGCCTACCTCACCGACCCGGCCCGGCTGATCGACGGTCACTACTACGAGGGGTTCCCGGCCTTCGCCGACTTCGGCCTGACCATCGACGGCGCCTACGCCCTGGCCGCCACCGGCACCGACGACGCCGCGCTGCGCCGGATCGTCGACTTCCTGGACCAACAGGGCAAGGACGCGAGCGAGCGGACCGTCAACGACTGGACGGCCATCGGCACCGAGTACGCCGGCGGCGGGTCCATCGGCAAGGAGGCGCTGCTCGCCGAGGTCGTGGGCCGCGACCCGCGCGCCTTCGGCGGCCACGACCTGATCGCCGCCCTCGCCGCGATGGTGTGCACCAAGGCCGACGCGAACACCGGCTGCGCCGCCCCCGGCAACTACGTCTACGCGACCTCGGTGTTCTCCCAGGCGCTCGCCGTCATGGCCCAGCTCCGGGCCGGCGACGCCGCCGGCGCAGCCCCTGCGATCGCCTACCTGAAGGGCCTGCAGCACCCGGACGGCTCCTGGCCGAGCCTGATCCCGGCCACCGGCGACTCGGATGTGGACAGTACGGCGATGGCCGTCATGGCCCTGGCCCTGGTTCCGGGCGACGAGGCGGCGCAGGCGGTCGACAGGGGGACCACCTGGCTGGCCGCGCGGCAGCTTCCCGACGGCGGATTCCCCGGCGCGGCCGGAGACTCCACCAACTCGGCCGCGCTCGCGATCCAGGGCATGACGCTCCGTCGGTCGATCCACGGTGCACAGATCGCCAAGGCGCTCGACTTCCTCGCCGGGCAGCAGAACGGCGACGGCGGGTTCAACGTCGCCTCGGGCGGCCAGCAGGGCTCGGACGTCCGTGCCTCCACACAGGTGCTCGGCGGGGCCACCGGGATCTCCTTCGGCACGCTGACCCGCAACCTCGGAGGTACGCCGACGCCGACTCCCACGGGGACGCCGACCGGAACGCCCACGGGCACCGCGACCGCGACCGGTACGCCGACCCCGACGGGCACCGGCACGCGGACCGCGACGACGTCCCCGACCTCCGTCGCGCCCGGTCCCGGTGACGGCTCGACCACCCGTCCGTCCGACGCCCCGCTCGCCGGTGGCCCGGTCGGCGGTGGTGTTCCCATCAGTGCCGGTGCCGGTGCCGGGCGGTCCGGTACCGGCGGCCTTTCGGCCACGGGGAGCGAAGCACTCGCACTGACGGGGGCCGCCGGTCTGCTGACCGTGCTCGGCGCCGCGGCCGTCCTGGCCGCCCGCCGTCGCACCGCCTCGGGCCCGGGGCGTCACCGGTGATCCGGCGCTTCGGCCGGCTGCCGGGCGCAGCCGCCACGACGCTGGCCGTCGCGTTCGGGGGTGTTGCCGTGGGCACCGCCCCGGCGTCCGCGGCGCCGCTGCCGATGGACCAGTGCACCACCACCTCCGGTGTCGTGCTCGCCGTGGACTTCAGCAAGTGGGGCGGGCCGCTGCTGCGCTCCTGCGGCACCACTCCCACCACCGGTTACACCCTGCTCAACCAGGGCGGCTGGAAGACCACCGGCACCGGCCACGACGGCCCGGCCTTCATCTGCCGGATCGGCTACAGCGGGTTCCAGGGCGGCAAGCAGTACCCGACCCCGGACCAGGAGAAGTGCGTCCTGACGCCCCCGGCCACCGCCTACTGGTCGTACTGGCACGCCGACCCGGGCCAGAACACCTGGTCGTACAGCCAGCTCGGCGCGATGCTCTACCAGCCGAAGCCGGGCAGCGTCGACCTGTGGATCTTCGGCGGCACCGACATCGAGGGCACCGAGGGCCGCCCGACCTTCTCGCCCGACAGTGTCCGGGCGCACGACTCCAGCCCCGGTGGGCAGCCGGCCGACCCGGGTCAGGGCACCGCGGGCGGCTCCGGCGGTGCCTCGGGCGGTTCCGGCAGCGGGTCGACGAGTGGCGGTGCCGGGACGACCGGCGGCAGCGGTTCCGGCAGCGGCTCCGGCGGGTCCACCGGCACGACCGGCGGCTCCGGTACCGGTCGGGCCCCGGCTCCCACCAAGCCCCCGGCGGGCGGAGCCCGTCCGCCCGCGCCCGGCACGCCCCCCGGCACGGCCGGCACCCCCGAGGACGGCATCACCCCGCCGGGTGCGCCCGAGCCGACGCCGGTGCCCGCGACACCGGTACCGGTCGAGCCGCCCACCGCGCTGCCCACGGACACGCCGAGCGACCGGCCGACGGAGCAGTCCGCCGTGGCCGCGCCGACGCCCGCCCCCGCCGTACCCGGCGGAGTGGTGAACGCCGACCCGGTGGCCGACGCCCCGCACGACTCCGGCTCGATGGTCCCCGCCGTGGTCGGGGTCGTCCTCGTCGTGGTGCTCGGGGCGGCCACCGTGATCGCGGCGCGGCTGCGCCGCCGACGGGCCGAGTGATCCGGTGACCACGCTCGACAAGGCCGTCGCCGGCTCTTCCCCGCAGTCCGTCCCCGGGCGGGCGGCGGGGAGCGGGCGCGTCCCGCGGAACCTGCACCCGCTGGCCTGGTGGGCCTGGGCGCTCGCCCTGGCGACGGTGGCCAGCCGCACCACCAACCCGCTGCTGCTCCTGCTCGTCCTCGCCGTGCTCGGCTATGTGGTGACGGCCCGCCGCAGCGAAGCCCCGTGGGCGCGCGGCTTCGGCTACTACCTGTGGGTGGCCCTGACCGTGGTGGCGATCCGGGTGGTCTTCCGCTGCGTCTTCGCCACCGGCATCACCCCGCACGACCACCTGCTCTTCTCCCTGCCGCACATCCCCACCCCCGCCTGGTACGCGGGCATCCGGATCGGCGGCCCGGTCTCCCTGGAGGCCACGCTCTCGGCGGCCTTCGACGGGCTGCGGCTGGCCTGCCTGATCTGCTGCATCGGGGCGGCCAACACCCTGGCCAACCCCAAGCGGGCGCTGCGGGTCCTGCCGGGTGCGCTGTACGAGCTGGGCGTCGCCGTGACGGTGTCGCTGAGCGTCGCGCCGCAGCTGGTGCAGAGCGTCCAACGCGTCGCCCGGGCCCGGCGGTTGCGCGCCGGGCAACGCAAGGGCGTTCGCGCCCTGCGCGGCATCGTGGTGCCGGTCCTGGAGGATGCGCTGGAGCGCTCGCTCAGCCTGGCCGCCGCCATGGACTCGCGCGGCTACGGGCGCTCCGGCACGGCCTCGCGCCGCTCCCGCCGGCTCACCGGCGCGCTGATGCTGCTCGGCATGTGCGGCCTGTGCGCCGGGGTGTACGGGCTGCTGGACGGCACGGCGCCCGCCGCACTGGGCCTGCCGGCCTTCCTGGCGGGCGCCGTGCTGTGCGTGGCCGGCCTGCTGCTCGGCGGGCGGCGCGTCCGGCGCACCACCTACCGCCCGGACCGCTGGCGGGCCGCCGAGTGGGCGGTCGCCGGGTGCGGGGTGACCGCCGCCGTACTGCTGTTCGCCACCGTCGGCTACGACGCCACCGACCTGAACCCCTCGCTCTACCCGCTGACCTGGCCGGCCCTGCCGCTCGTCCCGGTCCTCGCCCTGCTGCTGGCGGGCGCCGCGGGGATCGTCTCCCCACCGCCGGGCCGAACACCCGCAGCCTCCGCCCGACTCCCACCAGGACCGACCGCTCGCACACCGAGGTGACCACGTGATCCGATTCGACCAGGTCGGCGTGGTGTACGACGGCGCGACGACGCCCGTCCTGCGCGACGTCGACCTCCACATCCCGGAGGGCGAGCTCTGCCTGGTGGTCGGCCGCACCGGCGCCGGCAAGTCCACTCTGCTCGGCGCCGTCAACGGCCTCGTGCCGCACTTCACCGGCGGCACCCTGCGCGGGCGCGTAACCGTGGACGGCCGCGACACCGCCCACCACCCGCCACGTGAACTCGCCGACGTGGTCGGCGTGGTCGGGCAGGATCCACTGGCCGGCTTCACCACCGACACGGTGGAGGAGGAACTGGCCTACGTCATGGAGCAGTTGGCGATCCCGCCGGAGGTCATGCGCAAGCGCGTCGAGGAGACCCTCGACCTGCTCGGCCTGGCCGAGCTGCGCCACCGCGCCCTGCACGAGCTCTCCGGCGGGCAGCAGCAGCGTGTCGCCATCGGCTCCGTCCTCACCGCACACCCCCGGGTGCTGGTGCTGGACGAGCCGACCTCCGCCCTGGACCCGACGGCCGCCGAGGAGGTGCTGGCCGCGATCACCCGGCTGGTGCACGACCTCGGCGTGACCGTCCTGTTGGCCGAGCACCGGCTGGAGCGGGTGGTCCAGTACGCCGACCGGGTCGCCTACCTGCCCGGTGACGGGACGGTCGTGCACGGGCCGCCGGCGGAGGTCTTCCGGGACACCGCGATCGCGCCGCCCGTGGTCGACCTCGGCCGGCTCGCGGGCTGGCAGCCGTTGCCGCTGTCCGTCCGGGACGCCCGCCGCGCCGCCGTGTCCCTGCGCGAGCGGCTCACGGACGTGCCCGTTCCTCCGCCGCGCCGGGCAGCGGTGGCGGGGGAACGGGTGCTGGACGCCCGGGGGGTGGTCGTCCGCTACGGTCCGGTGGCCGCCGTCCGGGACGTCGACCTGGCGCTGCGCGCGGGCGAGGTCACCGCGCTGATGGGCCGCAACGGCTCCGGCAAGTCCTCGCTGCTGTGGGCCCTGCAGGGCTCCGGGCCCCGCCAGCGCGGCAGCGTGGAGGTCACCGGCACGGAGGGCGGGAAGGCCGAGGACCCCAAGCGCCTGCCCGCGGCCCGGGCCCGGCAGCTGGTCGGACTCGTCCCGCAGACCCCCACCGACCTGCTCTACCTGGAAACGGTCGCCCAGGAACTCGCCCAGAGCGACCTCGAAGCCGACCGCGGGGGCGGGCCGACCGCACGGCGGATCCTCGACCGCCTCGCCCCCGGGATCCCGGACGACACCCACCCCCGGGACCTCTCCGAGGGCCAGAAGCTGGCCCTGGTGCTGGCGATCCAACTGTCCGCCGCACCGACGGTGGTGCTGCTGGACGAGCCCACCCGGGGCCTGGACTACCAGGCGAAGGAGGCGCTCACCGGCATCGTGGACGCCCTCGCCACCGAGGGGCGCGCCGTCGTGGTGTCGACCCACGACGTCGAGTTCGTCGCCTCCGCGGCCGACCGCGTGGTCGTGATGGCCGAGGGGGAGGTCGTCGCCGACGGTCCCACCGCCGAAGTGATCGTCGCCTCACCGACCTTCGCCCCGCAGACCGCCAAGATCCTCGCCCCGCTGCCCTACCTGACCGGCCGGCAGGTCGCCGAGGCCCTCGAACCGGCAGAGGCGGCCCGATGACCGCCCTGCGGATCCCCGGCCGGGCCCGCATCGTCGTCGCCCTGGCCGCCTTCATCGGCCTCGTGGCCTTCACCTGGCCGTTCCTCGTCGCCCCAGGGAAGTTCGGCTCCAACTACGCCCCACCGCTGATCTTCGGTGCCCTGCTGGTCCTGGTGCTCGCCGTCGTCATCGCCGAGATCTCCGCCGGAGGCATCGACGCCAAGGCCCTGGCCATGCTCGGCGTCCTGTCGGCCGTGAACGCCGGACTCCGTCCGCTCGGCGCCGGCACCGCCGGGGTGGAGACGGTCTTCTTCATCCTCGTCCTGGCAGGGCGGGTCTTCGGCCCAGGCTTCGGCTTCACCCTCGGCTGCACCTCGCTGTTCGCCTCCGCCCTGCTCACCGGCGGCGTCGGCCCCTGGATGCCCTACCAGATGTTCGGCTGCGCCTTCGTCGGCATGCTCGCCGGTCTGCTGCCGAAAGCCCGGCGGCGCCGCGTGGAGGTGCCGATGCTGGCCGCCTACGGCGCGTTCTCCGGCTACCTGTTCGGCTTCCTGCTCAACCTCTCCTTCTGGCCGTTCTCGACCGACCCCAACAGCTCCATCGCCTACCTGCCGGGTCTGCCCTTCACCGAACAGTGGCACCGCTACCTGCTGTTCGACCTCGCGACCTCGCTCGGCTGGGACACCGGCCGCGCCGTCACCACCTTCACCGCCGTCCTCGTCGTCGGGCCCGCCGTCCTGACCGTCTTCCGCCGCGCGGCCCGCCGCGCCAACTTCGAACCCACCGTGCGCTTCGAGGCCCCGGACGGCACCGGCACCGCGGCGGTGCCGGCTGCCGCGCGGCCGGTGGAGACGGCGCCCTCGTGAACCGGAAAGGTCAATGCCGTGCCCAAACCCGGGACGCCCCGAACGGCGAGGATGGACGGAGCCCGGTTCGTCGTCCTCACCGGAGCGGTCCTCGCGCCCGGACACCCGGGCCGGCTGCGCCTCCACGGAATTCCGGCAGGGTGAATCCCCGCTGCTGCGGGCCGACCAGTGGGATCGAACGGCCGACAATCGGTGACAACCGCTGATGCCGCCGGGTGATTGCGCATTCTCCGGGTCTGAAGTGCCGCGTGGGAAACCGGGAAACCGAGAGGCCGGAAATCGGGCGATCCCGCTTTCGGCCAGTGCGGGTCCGGTTCTCGCCGCATGCGGTGAATCGGGCTTCCCCGCTTTCTGTCCGGCAGGACAGTGCTGGTACAGGGGCCGTGCCCGTGGGGGGCGAGCGCCCGCACAGCAGAAGCAGGGGGTTTTCAGCGGTGGCATATCTGAACTACGAAATCCTCACCGACCCGGCTCCGCTCCAGGTGTCGGAGGCGGGTGAGGAATCGCGGGGAGCCGTTTACCTCGTCGTCTCCAATCCGATCACCGACGACGCGCTCTGGTTCTCCACCGAGGTGCGCGTGCCCTTCGGGGAGAAGGACGGCGACCTGACGCCGGATCCGAAGGCGGTCGCCGTGCGGATCGCGCAGAACAGCGCGACGGACCCGGCGGACGAGCCGACGGTCGGCTGGGACCCCACGACGGGTCTCCTCAGGGTGGCCGCCCGGGACCCCGGCCGCTCCGTGTTCAAGGGAAGCGGCTCGCTGGTCCTGGTGCTGGAGGGCTTCCCGGTCTCCGCCAAGGCGGGCCTGGTCCTGCTGCGGGTGGCGGAGCGGGCCGCGAACGGCCCCTGGGTGAAGACGAACCCCGTGACCCTGAGCCTACTCAAGCGGGAACCCAAGGTGCCGCGCAACTTCCGGCCCAGGGCGTCCCTGGTGGCCGCGGGCAAGGACGTCGTCCTGCAGTGGAGCGGCCCCGACGACCTCACGTACCAGATCCAGGGCCCGGACGGCCCCCCGGAACCGGTCCCGCCGAGGACCGGGACGGCGGCCGGCTGGCAGTGGTCGCCGAAGCCGGGCCAGGAGCCGAAGCGGGACGCCACCTACACCCTGATCGCCACCTCGCCGAGCCGGCAGCAGCCGGGCTACGTCCTGACCACCACCGTCCATCTGCGCAGCCCCGAGTTCGAGGGCGTGACGGCGACCGACGGGGTGCACACCCCGTGGGTGGAGGGGACGACGGACCGGGGCCGGGTCGTCCTCACCGCGCAGGGTGCGCAGGTGCGGAACGACTCCAACGCGCCCGGGACGGTCTCCGCCGCCACGGCGGACGTCGACACCGTGACCGCCGCGTGGGTGCGGGGCAGGGACGGCAGTGCCGGGTGGATCCAGTTCCCGTCGGACGGGATCAAGGTCGGCCACGGCGCCGGCAACGACCTGGGAACGGTCACGGCCGAGAAGATCAGCGTGAACGGCATCAACACCACGTGGGTGGGGGACCGCGACTCCGGCAAGGGGTGGATCGACTTCCCGCAGTCCGGCGTGAACGTGCGCAAGGACGGACAGCAGGAGTGGGGGACGGTGGCCGCTGACAAGGCGGATCTGAACGGTGTCAACACGAAGTGGGTGCAGGGGCGTTCGGCGAGCGACGGGTGGATCGAGTTCCCGCCCGCCGGCCTCAACGTGTACCAGGGCGCCGGAAGCAACCAGTGGGGAACCGTCGCCGCCGACAAGGCGGACCTGAACGACCTGGTCACCCAGCGGGCCCAGGTCAAGGAGCGACTCACCCTGCACGGCGGGCTGACCGTCGACAACGTGCTGGAGACGCTGGACGGCCCGCCGCGGCTGGTCGTCCACGGGGAGTCGGAGTTCGAGAAGAAGGTGAACGCCAACGGGCACCTGTCGGTCCGCAACGGGGGTGCCTGGGTCCTGCACACCGACGACGGCCGGATCTCGATCAACGGCGGCCTGCGGGTCGGTGGGGAGTCGATGTTCGTCGGGAAGGTGAACGCCAACGGGCACCTGTCGGTCCGGACCGGGGACGCCTGGATCCTGCACACTGCCGACGACAAGGTGGCGATCAACGGCAACCTGCGCGTCCACGGGGCGTTCCGGGCTGACAGCTGACAGCTGACAGCTGACGGCCCCTTCGGCGGCCCCCGCTCCCGGATCACCGGGGAGCGGGGGCCGCCGGTCGTCGGACGGGCGCGGCGGCGGGGCTCACATCCGGCGGACGCGCAGCACACTGGTCAGCATCGGGAGGGTGAACTCGCCGGAGCCGGTCTCCGGGCGGTCGGCGAGATAGGCGTGGGTGGCGTCCAGCAGGGCCTTCCGCTCCTGCTCCGGCATGACCAGGACGCCCGCCTTCGTCGCGAGGGTGGCGGCGAGGGACTCCGCGGTCCGCTGCTGCCCGTGCGGGAACTCCGCCTGCTCCGGCGAGTCGAACCACGCGCCCCCGCCGGACCTGGGCAGGTGCATCCGCGCCGTCTCGGTGCGCCAGCCGGCGGGCACGTCGCGCGGACCGATGGCGGCGGGGCCGGTGACGCGGGCGAGGCCGGCCACCCAGTCGACTCCGTCGTCGAAGACGTTCCACAGTCCGGCCAGCACGCCGGCGGGCGCGAGGACCCGGGCGATCTCCGGGCCCGCGACGTCCATGTCGAACCAGTGCATGGCGTTGCCGGACACCACCGCGTCGACGGAGCCGTCCGCCAGCGGGATCGCCTCGGCGCTGCCCGCCAGCGCGCGCACGTCCGGCAGCGTGCCGCGCAGCTCGGCCAGCATCGCCGGGTCGGGTTCGACCGCCACGACGTCGTGGCCGAGCGCGACCAGCGTGGCGGTGAGCTTGCCCGTCCCGGCGCCGAGGTCGAGCACCCGCGGGCCCGGCGCGGTTTCGAGGGCCCAGCGCACGGCGGCCCGCGCGTAGTCCGGGCGGTGCTCGGCGTAGGCGACCGCCGCCCTTCCGAACGACGAGCTGTGCAGCCGCCGTTCGTCCTGTGCGGACGGCTGCCCGGTGCGCAGGTGGCCCGGTTCGGCGTCCTGGTGGTGCCCGGTGGTGCGGTCGGTCCCCGTCATCGAAGCTCCTTCGGATCGGCGGTCTGTGCCGGGTGGGGGCACAGCGCGCTGCGGCCGACCGGGGTCGACCCGACCCGGACGGCACGATGTATCGGTGCGATGTATCGAACCGATACATCGAGACCCTAGGCACCGGAGTGCCGCGGCACAAGGCCCACGTCCGCCGACCGGGGATCAGGACCGGTGCGCGGGCGGATGGTCACGGGGCCCGGCGACGCCGGCCCGTGGGTGATCGCTAGCCTGACGCGGTGACGATCGAACTGCGGATACTGTCCACCGTCTCCTGCCGGGGCGAGGAGGTCACCGCCCCCGGATTGCGGGGGCTGCTCGCGCTGTTGGCGCGGGAGGTGCGGGGCGGGTGCGGCCGGGGGAGCCTGCTGGACGGGCTGTGGCCGGAGGACGGGCCCGAGCGGCCGGAGAAGGCGCTGCAGGTGCTGGTGTCGCGGGCGCGGGCGAAGTTCGGGGCGGACCTGATCGTCAGCACGCCGACCGGGTACCGGCTGGGGCTCGGGGAGGAGCGGGTGGACGCCTCCGCCGTACTGTTGCACGCCGCCGCCTGCGCCGAGAAGGCGCGGGCCGGGGACCACGCCGGGGCGCTCGCCGAGGCCGAGACGGGGCTGGAGCTCTGGGAAGGCGAGAGCGGGCCCGCCGACCCCGACGGGACGGACCCGGCGTCCGCGCTGCGCGTCGAACGGGACCGTACCCGCCGGGCGTTGCGGCGTGGCCGGGCGCTCGCGCTGGCGCGCACCGGGCGGCACCCGGAGGCCGTCGAGGCGCTCGCCGGGGAGGCCGCCGGGCAGCCGAGGGACGAGGAGGTGCTGCTGGAACTGCTGCGCAGCGAGGCCCGGACGGCCGGGGCGGCGGCCGCGCTCGGCCGGTACGACCGCTATCGCCGCGGCCTGCGGGACACCCTGGGCGCCGACCCCGGCCCCGAACTGCGGCAACTGCACCAGGAGTTGCTGCGCGGCGAGGCGGCGCCGGTGCGGCACGGGGTGCCGCACGAGCCGAACGCCCTGGTGGGCCGGGAGGCCGACCTCGCCGCGGTGGCGGAACTGCTGGGCGCCGCCCGGGTGGTGTCGGTGGTCGGCCCCGGCGGGCTCGGCAAGACCCGGCTGGCCGCCGCCGTGGCACGCGCGGCGGCGCAGCGGGTGGTGCACCTGGTGCCGCTCGCCGCAGTGGCCGCCGACCAGGACGTGGCCGGGGCGGTCGCGGCCGCGCTCGGCACGGGGGACCGGGCGGGGATCGCCGGCGCCCTGGGCCCCGGGCCGGTGCTGCTGGTGCTGGACAACTGCGAGCAGGTGGTGCGCGGCGTCGCCGACCTGGTGCGGGCGCTGGTCGCCGCCCGCCCCGACCTGCGGGTGCTCACCACCAGCCGCACGCCGCTCGGGATCTCCGCCGAATCGCTGTACCTGCTCCCCGAGCTGGACCGGGCGGCCGCCGTCGAGCTGTTCGCCCAGCGGGCCCGCGCGGCCCGGCCCGACGTCGAGCTGCCCGCCGGTCCGGTCGCCGGGCTGTGCGCCCGGCTGGACGGGCTGCCGCTGGCGCTGGAGCTGGCCGCGGCCCGGGTGCGGGTGCTGACGGTGACCGGGATCGCCGACCGGCTGGCCGACCGCTTCGCCCTGCTGCGCGGCGGACCGCGCGACGCGCCGCAGCGCCACCGCACCCTGCAGGCCGTGGTCGACTGGAGCTGGAACCTGCTGGACCCGCCGGGCCGGGCCGCCCTGCGCGCGCTGTCCGTCTTCCCCGGGGGTTTCACCGCCGAGGCGGCGGAGCGGCTGCTCGGCGCCGCCGGCAGCACCGGTGCCGACGTCCTGGCCGTCCTGGAGGACCTGGTCGACCAGTCCCTGCTGCGCCTGGCCGACACCCCGAGCGGCGGACGGTTCCGGATGCTGGAGACGGTCCGCGAGTTCGGCGCGGCCGAGCGGACGAAGGCGGCGGAGGACGAGACCGTCACCGCCGGATTCCTCACCTGGGCACGGGAGTTCGGCATCGCCCACCACGACGGCCCGTTCGGCCCGGCGGCCGTGCCGCAGTGGCGGCTGGTCCGGGCCGAACAGGACAACCTGGTCCGCGCGCTGCGCCTGGCCCTCGCCGCCGGGGACGGGCCGACGGTCGCCGCCACCGCCGCCGTCCTCGCCGGGCTGTGGACCGCCGAGGGCAACTACGTCCGGCTGCTCGCCCTCGCCGAGGACACCGGCGGCCCGGTCTCCCGGCTGCGCCCCGGGCCCGAACTGCTGGAGCCGGTGCGCACCCTCACCGCGCTGAGCACCGTCAACACCCTGCTGGCCGCGGGCGGCGGGCTCGGCACCGGCACCGGCGCGCTGCGCCTGCTCGCCACCCTGCGCCGGCTGCCCCCGGCCGCGCCGGACACCCCGGTCCGGGCGATCGCCACCGTGATGGCGGCCGTCCCCGAGGTGCTGGGCTCCACGCCGGACGGTCCGGACAGCGCTCTGGACGGCCGCCCGGACGGCGGCGCGCTGGCAGTCCTGTGCGCCGCCCCGGAACCGCTGCTCGCCGGTGTGGCCGAGGCGGTGGCCGGCTACCGGTGGGAGCGCGCCCAGGAGACGGAGCGGGCGACCGCCTCGGCGCGGCGGACGCTGGCGGCCGTCGAGGCGCTGCCGGTGCCCTGGCTGCGGGTGCTCGCGCTCGCCCGCCTCGGCGAACTGCACCTTCAGGGCGAGCGCGGCGCCGAGGCGCTGCCGCTGCTGCGTGCGGCGATGGCCGAGCTGGACCGGCTCGGCGACTGGAGCGACATGCTGGGCCTGCGCTGGGGCATGGTGATCGGCAGTCTGCAGGCCGGGGACCCGGACGGTGCCGAACACTGGCTGGAGCTGGCGGTGCGGCACCGGCCGGCCGATGCCGTCGACCTGCTCACCCCCGAGCTGGGCGCCCGGGCGGAGATCGCCCTCGCCCGGGGCGAGGTGCGGACCGGGCTGGCGCTGTGGCGGCGGTCCGCCGCCATGGCCGCGCGTGCCGCGGAGCCGCCCGCGGAACTGCTCGCGTGTGCCGCGGAGCCGTCCGCGGAACTGCTCGCGTGTGCCGCGGAGCCGTCCGCGGAACTGCTCGCGTGTGCCGCGGAACTGCCTACGGAACTGCTCGCCCGCGGTGCGGAGCCGCCCGCGGTGCCCCTCCCCGACCCGTCCTGGGCGCTGGAGCTGGTGGCGGCCTGCGTGGCCGCGCACGCCCGGCACGGCGAGCCGGACCGGGTGGCCGCCCTGGCCGCCGGACTCCCGGAGCGGCTCGCCGAACTGCTCGACCGGCCGGCCGCCCTGGTGGAGGGCCCGCTCGCCGGGGCGCTGCTGCTGGCACTCGGCCTGGCGGCGCTGGACCGGGGCGCCCGCGACGGCGATCCCGAGCGGACCAGGGCGGGCGTGCGGCTGGTCGTGCTGGCCGAGCGGTTCCGCTGCCTGCGCAACTTCCGGCCGACCATGGGCTCGGCGGAGGCCCGGGCCGAGGCCGAGCGGGCCGACCCGGGGGAGTGCCGTCGGGCGATCGCCGAGTACGGGGCGGCGGACCGCACCGCCCTGGCGGCCGAGGCCCGCCGACTGGCGGGCGTCCGACCGTGCGGTCCGGACGCCTGAGACCCGGCCCGCCGCGACGGCAGCCGCTCAGAGCCGCACCGGCAGCCGCAGCAGGTGGAAGCCGTCGGCCGGCCAGTGGCCGAACTCCAGCTCGTCCCGGGCGACTCCCAGCGCCGCCTCCGGCCGCCGGATCACCACCTGCTCCAGCACCACCGAGGTGACCAGCCGGCCGAGGGCCGCGCCCAGGCAGTAGTGCGCGCCGTGGCCGAACGCCAGGTGGCCGTCACCGCGTCCGAACTCCCGGGTGATGTCGAGGCGTTCGGGCGCCTCGCCGTACTCCTGCGGGTCGTGGTCGGCGGCCAGCAGGGCGACGGTGACCGGGTCGCCGGCGCGCAGCGCCGTCCCGGCGAACTCGAAGTCCTCGGCCGCGTACAGGGTCGCGCCGATCCGGACCAGGGTGATGTGGCGCAGCAGTTCGGGGACGGCCCGCTCCAGCAGCTTCGGCTCGGCGCGCAGCCGGGCCAGCTGGTCGGGGTGGTCGAACAGGGCGAGCAGGCCGTGGGCGAGGAACAGGGCGGGCGGGGTGATGCCGGTGTTGATCAGCAGGACGACGATCGAGATCAGGTCGTCCTCGTCCAGCGGCTGCTCGCCCTCGCGGGTGTCGTGCACCAGGGCGGAGACGAGGTCCTCGGTGCGCTCGGAGCGGCGGCGGGCGACCAGTTCCCTGACGTGGTCGACGATGCCGACCAGGCCTTCGATCATCCGGCTGCCGTCGCCGTACGCGAAGTCGCGGATCCAGTCGCAGACCCGGGGCCGGTCGGCCTCCTCGACGCCGACCAGCTCGCAGACCAGGTGGGTGGTCAGCGGGTAGGCGAACTCGCCCAGGAGGTCGGCCGGTTCGTCCCGGGCGGCGAGGTCGGCCAGCAGCTCGTCGGCGGTGCGCTCGACGAAGCCGCGCAGGGCGGCGATCCGGCGGGCGGTGAAGGCGCGGGTCAGCGGCGCGCGGCGGCGGGCGTGCTCCTCGCCGTCGAACAGCGCGAGGTGGCCGGAGAGGTACTTGGCGTACTCGGCCGGGAAGCCGTCGAAGGCGGCGGCCATCAGTTCGTCCTGCGGGTCGGATTCTGCGCCGGCCGGGGTGGCGATGCCCGTGCGGTCCCGGACCAGCCGCGGTTCGGTGAGGGCGGCCTTGACGTCGGCGTAGCGGGTGACCAGCCGGACCGGGGTGTCCAGGCCGGGCAGGACGACCCGGGGCAGTTCGCGCTGTCCGCGGAAGCGGGCGTAGGCGCCGGCGGGGTTCTCGATGTCCTCGGGGGTGAGCCGGACGGGGGTGGTGGTCATGCCGGGTGCTCCTTCAGCGCTCTGCCGCCTCGTGGCGGGCTTTCCGATGGCCAGGAGCTTTCCGGGGTCCGCCTTCAACGCGGTTTCAGCACGGTTTCAGTCGCCCGGGGTCGCCCGGGGTCGCCCGGGGTCGCCCGGGGCCGCCCAGGGTCGGCGGGTCGGGCGGCGGGTCGGTCGCCCGGGGTCGGCGGGTCGGCGGCGGGTCCGAGTACGGATCGAGCGGCAACGGATCGAGCAGTGGAATTGAACGCGTTCAGAAGGGTGGGCTAGGCTGGTTCCGAGGAACCGAGGCACGAGGGGGAGCCCATGAAGGTCGTCATTCCCGGCGGATCGGGCGCGCTCGGGGCGCTGCTCGACCGGAGCCTGACCTCCGCCGGACACGAGGTCGTCGTACTGAGCCGCAGGCCCGCCGGGCCCCGGCAGGTCGGCTGGGACGGACGGACCCTCGGCGCCTGGGCGGCGGAGATCGACGGCGCCGACGTCGTGCTCAACCTCGCCGGGAGCAGCATCAACTGCCGCTACACGGAGACGAACCGGCAGGAGATGATGGACTCCCGGGTGCGGTCGACCCGGGTCGTCGGCGAGGCCGTCGCGGCCGCCCGCCGCCCGCCCGCGTCCTGGCTCCAGATGAGCACCGCCACCGTCTACGCCCACCGCCACGACGCCCCCAACGACGAGCGGGACGGCCTGATCGGCGGCAGCGAGCCCGACGCCCCGCCCGCCTGGCGGCACAGCATCGACGTCGCCCGGGCCTGGGAGCGCACCCAGGCGGAGGCGGACACCCCGCACACCCGCCGGGTCGCGCTGCGCACCGCCGCCGTCCTCGGCCCCGAACGCGGCGGCTCCCTCGACGCGCTCTCCTGGCTGGCCCGGCTCGGCGCCGGCGGCCCCGTCGCGGGCGGCGCCCAGTACGTCTCCTGGATCCACGAGCGGGACTTCGCCCGCGCCGTCGAGTTCCTGATCGCCCGCGAGGACCTCACCGGCCCGGTCAACCTCGCCGCCCCGAACCCGCTGCCCCAGCGCGAGTTCATGCGCGAGCTGCGGGCCGCCTGGGGCATGCCGCTGGCCCTGCCCGCCACCCGCTGGATGGCCGAGCTGGGCGCCTTCGCGCTGCGCTCCGACACCGAGCTGCTGCTGAAGAGCAGGCGCGTCGTCCCGACCCGCCTGCTCGACGCCGGCTTCGCCTTCGACCACCCGAGCTGGCCGGAGGCCGCCCGCAACCTCGTCCGGCGGCTGCGCGGGCGGTAGCCGGCCGTCGAAGCGCGGCGCCGAGGCTTCGTCACGGGGCCGTCACAGCTCTCCGCCGACGCTTGCCCGGGCCCGGCGGCTCCCGGGAGCGTGGAGCCACACACCGGGGACAGCAGGGGGCGGGATGCGGACGGTACGGCTGGCGTTCATGCGGCAGTGGGGAGGCAACATCGGGATCGGCCTCGTGCTGGCCGTGGTGGCGATGCCCGCGCTGGTCGGATCCGGTGCCACCGGCCCGGGCGAGGCCACCCTGATCGGGGCGCTGATCGCCGTCGCGGTGGCCGTCGCGGTGCCGCACACCTGCTGGCTGCGGGAGGACGAGCAGGGCCTCACCCTGGTCCGGCTGCTGGTTCCGCGCCGCTACCCCTGGTCGGAGATCCGCGGCCTGGTCATGGAGTTCGGGGAGGAGGTCGAGACCAGCGGCCACCACGTCACCCTCCGGCTGCGCCTCGCGGACCCGCCGGGCCGGTTCTGGGGCCCGCAGCTCGGCCGGATCGGCGTCACCGGGGACGACCTGCCGCGCGGCACCGAACCGCGCGCCCTCGCCGAGCTGTTCGCCGTGTTCGGCCGGCGCGGACTCCCCGTCGACCGGCCGGAGTTCGCGAACGAGGTGCTCCACGTCCGCGGGCTGCCGCCGCTGCCGTCCCGGCCGGTGCGCACCGTGCCGGCCGGTCCGGTGCCCACGGCGGCCCAGGCCTACGCGGACGCCCCGGGCGTCGAGGAGGAGGAGAAGGACCTGGCCGCCCGCCGCAGCACCGCCAAGAGCCCGCCCCGCAAGCGGCGCGAGTACCTGCTGCGCACCGCCGCCCGGGCCGACCGCCTGGCGCTGGCGGACGGTGACGAGGACATGGGGCAGGTGGTGGGGGCATGGATCGCGGCCGGGCACCTGACCGAGCACGACGGCGTCACCGCCGACGGCGACGACGCGCGCGCATACGTCCGCCAGCAGTACCTGGACTGGCGCCGGACCTCCGCCCGAGTGCGGCGCGGAGAGCGAAGCAGATGATCCATGAGCATTTCTGACGATATGACATCCTGTGCGGACCCGGACCCCCGTGCGCGGGAGGCGGGCGTGCCCGGACGCGTGGGTACGAGTGCGAACGGCATGCTAGCTTCCCGGCATGGGGCGATGCAGGGCTCGTGGGGTGGCGGCACGGTCGGCGATCGAGGGGATGAGGGAGCTCGCGGGGGCGGGGCTGACGGCTTCGGAGGTCTTCCGGCGGGCGGATGAACTGCTGCGCCCGGTGCTGGAGTTCGACGCGGTGTGCTGGCACACCGCGGACCCCGCCACCGGGCTGGTGAACTCGGTGCAGAGCGAGGACCTCGCCCTCGACGAGTTCGAGCACGCCGTACGCCTCGAAGTGTGGGCGGACGACGTCGCGACCTTTCCCAAGATCCGGCGCAGCGGGGTGCACGCCGAGACGCTGAGCCGGGCGACCCGGGGGCGGATCGAGGAGAGCGTGCGGTTCCGGGAGCAGGTCGCGCCCGCCGGGTTCGGGGACGAGCTGCGGGCGGTGTTCGACGCGGCGGGCGGCATGTGGGGGTGCGCGGCCTTCCTGCGGGCCCCGGACCGCGGCCCCTACCTGGAGCGACACCGCGAGCTCGCCGACATCGCCGCCCGGCACCTGGGCCATGCGCTGAGGGCGTGCCACGTGCCGGCCGGGGCGCCGGTGGAGGCGGATCCCGGGCCGGCCGTGCTGGTGCTCGACCGCCGCAACCGGCTGCAGGCCCTGTCCGGGCCGGCCGAGGAACTGCTCGCCCGGCTGGCCGACCCCACTCCGAGCTCCCTCACCGTCCCGACCAGCGTGGCGATGGCCGCCGAGCATGCCCGCCGGACGGCGCACGGGCTGGCCGTACCGCAGCTCCCGGTGCGGGTGCGGACCAGGGACGAGCGGTGGTACCTGCTGCACGGGGCCGCACTGCGCGGTGGCGGGGCGGAGGACGCGGTGACGGTGGTGGCCTCGCTCGCCTCGCCGGCCGAGGTGATACCTCTCCACCTGGCCGCGTTCGGGCTGACCGCCCGTGAGCAGGAGGTGGCACTGCTGCTGGTGCGCGGCGGCGACACCCGGGACGTGTCCCGGCTGCTCGCGATGACGCCGTACACGGTGCAGGACCACCTGAAGTCGGTCTTCACCAAGACCGGCGTGGGCAGCCGCCAGGAGCTGATCGCTCGGATCATGCTCGGCGAGGGGCTCTGACCCGCGCCCCGGTCGAGTGCGCCCCGCCACGCGCCCCCCAGAAATCTGGGATGGAGGGGGCCCGCCGCGACCGTGAAGATTTCCTTCACGAGGTTCACGTCATGTACATGGCGTCTCGCAGCGCACCCCTTCCACCGGAGGAGCATGCTCATGAGTTCGCGCACCAGGCGCACCAGGCGCACCGTCGTCACCTCGGGGGTCGCCGCGCTCGTCGCGGTGACCGGACTCGGCCTCGGCGCCGCGCCCGCGCACGCCGATCCCGTACCGCCGACCATCACCTGCGACCCGGCCCGTGACGTCTACTGGGACGACATCGTCTCGGCCCGGGTCGAGCCGACCATCACCGACTTCCTCGCGGTCGCGATCGTCCCGGGCACCACGGGCAGCTACACCAAGACCCTCAGCGAGGTCACCTCGGTGAGCACCACGGTCAACTCCAGCGTCGAGATCGGCACCGAATTCAAGGCGATCTTCGCCAAGGTGAGCGTCAAGGTCGGATTCTCGGTGTCCGACTCCCAGTCGACCACCCGCACCACCACCATCAGCGAGACCGTGAACTTCAACAGCCCCGGCTACTACGGCCTCTACCGCGGCACCCGGAAGGTCACCGGTCAGTGGGTGCGCTACGTCTGTGCCCGCGCCGGCAGTACCGGCTACTGGATCAACACCAGCCCGAACGGCCCGGGCTCCTTCACCACCTTCGACGTCCCGGAGCTGGGCACCGTCTCCTGTGCCCACCCGGAGACCCCCGGTTCCCTGCGCGCGGCCGCCCGCGCGCGGCTCGTCTGCTGATGACCAGAACCACCGAACCCGTCCGGCCCGCCCACTGCGAAAGCGAGTCCACGATGCCCCACCCGCACCGTCAGCGCTCCCGCGCCCGCCGCCCGCTGAACGTCCTCGGCACGGTGGCCGCCGCCGGCGCCCTGCTGTTCACCGCCGCCCCCGTGGCCCTGGCCGCCCCCGCGTCGGCGGGCGCCCTCACCGGCGATCCGGCGAGCAGCTACTCCTGCGATCCCGGGCTCTACCGCATCAACACCGCCGGCAACAGCCGGCCGCTGACCGTCGCGCTCTCCTCCGGGAACCACGGCTCGATCATCCAGTACTTCTGGGGCAACGAGTCGAACCAGAAGTGGCGCGTCTGTCGCAAGCACACCTCCGACGGCAGCGATCTGGTGTACTTCCAGGACGCCTGGCGCGGCTGGTGCATGGCCGTCGACCGGTGGGGTACGGAGAGCGGCACCTGGATCCTCACGGTCGGCTGCGGCGACGACATCCCCGCGAACCAGTCGTTCCGGGTGGCGAAGGTGGCGGGCACCAACCTGATCGCGCTGCAGGCCCAGCACTCCGGCAAGTGGGTCGCCGCCTCGGACCACAGCGACGAGATCCGCCAGGTGGTCCAGGACGGCAAGCCGGACCTCTTCTACCTCCAGGCCGTCTGACCGCCCGTCCGTGACACCGTCGGCGGGGCAGGCCGCTTCGCCCCCGCAAGGGGCCGGACGGAACGGCCGCCCCGCCGACGAGCCGACCGTTCCGGACGGGGATTCTCGCACCGCCGACGCCGAGCGGGGAGTCTCGCACCGCCGACGCCGAGCGGGGGAGAGGGCGACGCCGGGCGCCCGCGGCGCAGCCGCGAACCGCGCCGGTCCCGGCGTAGGGGCCTGCGCGTGCTGCGCCCTGTCATGTGCCGTAGGAACGTTCGACGCGGCGTCTACTGCGGGTCGGCGTTTGTCGCCCAGCTCCCCCGAGGCCGCCCCGGCGCGCTCCGGCCACCTCGTACGCTGGCGGCCGCCGATGCGAACGCATCGTGCGCACAAGGGGAGGAACTCGTGAAATCGCTCATGAGAAGGGCCCGTTGGCTGGGCGCGGCGGCCGGCGCGGGGCTGCTGCTGGCGCTCGTGCCCGGGGCCGCCGCGGCGCAGCCGGCGACCGCCGGGGCCGCGGGCAGCGCCGTGACCGCCGGGACCGCCCGCACCGTCACCGTGGGGTGGTCGGCCCCGGTCGCCGCCGTCACCCCCGACGGTGCCAAGGCCTATGTCGGGGTCATCGACAACGACAGCGGCCGCACGACGGTCCTCAAGGTCGTCGACACCGCGACCGGTGCGATCACCACCCGACTCACCCTGTCCACGACCCCGTGGACCTACGTCGGCTCGCTGGCCGTCAGCCCGGACGGCACCCGGCTGTACGCGGCCGTCGGAACCTCCCGCCTGGTCACCGTCGACACCGCCGACGACACCGTCGTCGCCGACGTCCCGATCCCGGACCAGCCGCGCCCCGACGGGTACGTGCCCGGCACGGTCGGCTCCCTCGTGGTCGCCCCCGACGGCGCCGGCGTCTACCTAGCCCAGCGCGGGCCGCAGCAGCGCTACGGCGCCCGGGCGGGCCGCGTCCTCGCCTACTCCACCGCCGCCCGGGCGTTCACCGCCTCGCTCGACCTCGCCGACTTCGGTGTCGGCTCGATCGTCCTGCGCCCCAACGGCCAGGACGCCTACGTCACCACCGCGGCCGGCCTGGTCCACCTGGCCGCCACCCCCACCCCCCACCTCGCTCACCACCGTCCGAACCTTCACCGAGGGCCACGGGGCCGGCGGCAGCGCGGTCCTCAGCCCCGACGGCAGCACGCTGTACGGCATCGGCGGCTCCGATTCCGACTACATCGTCGACACCGCGACCGACACGGTCACCTCGGGCTTCCACTTCGCGCCGGGGCACGGATCCCTGCGGGCCCCCGTGATCAGCCCGGACGGGCGCCGCCTTTACGTGGTCAGCCAGAGCTCCGGCATCATGGGCCCGGGCACACCATTCCCACCCGGCCCGTACTACTCCAGCGTGATCCTCTCCTACGACACCGAGGCCGGTGCCCTCGTCCCCGCCGAGGCCGCCTACCCGCCGAGCGTGGGACTGACCGCCACCCTGAGCCTCGGCCCCGACGGCCACACCCTCTACCTCGCCGGTGACATCTCCCCGACCGTCGGGGTGCGCGCCGGCCTCGACATCATCACCCGCTGACACCGCCGCGGCCCCGACGGGCCGGGAAGCAGAGGCACCCGACGACCCGGCGGGTGCCCGTTCCGGCCCGGCCGCCTACGCGCCGAGCAGGCCGTCCAGCACCCGGCCGAAGACCAGGCGCCCCGTCCGGGCGAGGACGGGATCGAGCAGTCGCGGCACGCCGGCGACCGCCAGCTCCTCCGTCCAGACCGCCGCACTGCCGCCGCCCACCGCCCGGACCCGCAGCTCGGCCCAGCCCCGCACCGGCCGGCCGCGTTTGACCAGCAGGCACCGCCCGTCCCGCCCCGGGCCGGGGGCGACCAGCCCGGTGAGCTCCATCGGGTCGTCGAAGCGCAGCGGTCCCAGGGCCGTCCGGGCCAGGACGACGTCGCCCGCCGCCCGGCCGGTGCCGCGCACCACGGAGACCCGGGTGAACGGCACCCGATCCCCGTGCCGGGACCAGGCCGTCAGCCGCTCCCAGCACTCGGTGGGCGGCAGCGGCGTACAGCGGATCAGGACGAAGCGGGCCACGGTCGTCACCCTAGCCGCGGCCGGCCCCGGGCCGCAGCGCGGCGGCTCCAGCGACGTCGCGGCGGCTCTAGCGACGTCGCGGCAGCTCGCCCAGCAGGCCCGCCACCGCGGCCAGGTCGCCGCCCCGGTCGAGCAGCACCACCAGCGGCGGGTGGTGCGCCGGCGCTCCCAGCCGGGCGATCTCGCACGCGGTGACCCCGAGCCCCGGCGGGGCGACCAGGGCGATCGGCGCGCGGGACTCCAGCAGCGGCCCGAGCACCGGGCGGTACGCGGCCGCGGGCGGGTCGCCCCCGGCGGGGCGCAGCACGCCGAGGGCCTGCGGGCCCGGCCAGCCGCGGGCGGCGCCGGGGTAGCGGGTGTGCGGGGCGCCGGTCGGGGGCAGCAGCAGGACCCAGCCCGCGCCCGGGCGGGCGGCCCGGCGCAGCATGTCCAGCCGAACCGCCGGGGCGGCCGGATCCCCGCCCGGGGAGCCGGTGTCCGCGGGCTCGCCCAGCCGGGGCGCCGGCCGGCCGGCCAGGGTGGTCCGCAGGACCTCGGTGGTGCCCAGCCCGCTCGGCAGGTCCGGGAATGAGCGCAGCAGGTGGGTGCTCTGGTCGAGCAGCTCGGCGGCGTCCCGGTCGGCGAGCAGGGCGCGGTCGTGGGTGGTGGTGAGGACCAGCCCGCCGGTGGCGTCGTAGTGGGCGGCGAGCGTGATCGGGTAGGAGGTGAGGGTGCCGGCCGGGACGGGGCTCTCCACGTGGATGCCGTGCGCGGCCAGGTCGGTCTCCAGCCGCAGGTGGTGCGCCGTGGCGGGCCGGTGCTCCAGCACGACCAGGGAGTTCGGCCGCTGCCCGCGCGCGCCGGGTGTCCAGCGGTGGGCCTGGCCGGGTGCGACCCACTCGTAGGCCGCGAGGTCGAGCACCCCGTCGCGCAGCGCCGCGAGCAGCTGCGGCACGGTGGTGCCCGGCTGCACCCGGACGGAGATCGGCAGCGGGTTGCGCAGGGCGCCGGGCAGCCGGTCGATGCCGTCCAGCGGGATGCCCCGGCCGGAGACCGTCACCGCGAAGCCGACCCGTACCGCCCGGGCCGGGCGGCGGGGCCGGTCGCTCTGCTCGGCGCGGTACAGCAGCAGCGCCCAGGCCGCCTGGAGCGCGCTGCTCTCGCCCGCGCCCCAGGCGGCCGCCCAGCCGCGCAGCCGGACCGCCTCGTACGGGGTGAGGCGGCGCCGGGCCCGGCCGCTGCCGCGCCGGTGCGGATCGGGGGCGAGCGGCAGGACGGGGGTGGCGGGCGGCCGGGTGGACCAGAACTGCCGTGCGGCGTCGGTGCCGCGGCCGGCCAGCCAGCGGGCGTGGTCGCGCAGGTCGGGGCGGCGCTCGCCGCCGGGCAGGACGCCGCCGGTCAGGTAGGCGCGGTAGAAGGACTGGAGCAGCAGCCGCACGCTCCAGCCGTCCAGCATCGCGTGGTGATAGGTGAGCAGCACCCTGGTGGCGGGGCCGTCCTCGGCGTGCGGCGGGTCGTCGACGAGGGTGGCGCGCAGCAGGGCGGGGCGGCGCAGGTCGAAGCCGCGCCGGCGGTCCGCGGCGAGCAGGTCCTTCCAGTCGGTGGCGTCGTGCCGGTGCCGGGTCACCTCGGGGGCGGCGTGCTCGTGCAGCACCATCCAGGGGTCGTCGGTGCCGTCCTCGTCCCAGTCGAAGGCGGCGCGCAGCACCGTCTCGTGGTCGAAGACGGACTGCCAGGCCGCGGTGAAGCGTTCGGTGTCCAGTGGCCCGTGCCAGTGCCAGGACAGCTGCTCGACGTGCCGCCCGGCGGGCTCGGCCGCGTCGATGACCTGGCGCAGCAGCTCCCGCTGGAGCGCGCTGGTCGGTACGGTGACCGGCTCCGGCGGGTGCGCCAGCGCCTCGCGCAGTTCCTCCAGCACCCCGGCGGCGCGTGCGGGCGGGCCGGACGCGATGCCGACGAACAGCCGCCGGCCGCCGCCCGGGGCACTGCCGTGGCCGGCGTCCTCGACCAGCACCGCCCGCAGCCGGGGACCGGCGGCCAGGCTGCGCCCGAGGTCGGCGAGCAGCTGGTCGAGCGCCTCCGGGCCGTCCACCGTCCGCTGCCACAGCAGTTCCGTCGCGGGCCCGGCGGAGTCCTCGGCGGCGACGGTCCGCAGTGCGGCGCGCAGGGCCTGCGCCGGGTACGTCCGGTGCAGCTGGACCAGGACGAACTCCGGTGCCCGGCCGCGCCGTTGGGCGGTCTGCCGGGGCCGGGCGGCGGTTCCGGCCAGCGCGGCGCGCACCGCCCCCGCGTCCAGCGGCCCGGGCGGACGGCCGACGGGCAGGCAGGGCGCTGGGGCGCCGGTCACCCGCAAGGTGACGGGTGCGCTGGAGAACTGACGGTTCGTCATGGCTGATCAGCGGGCACCGGAGCCCTCATCCTTCCCGTGGGCCGGCCAGGATCGCGCCGGGGGTTACTGGGTGGCGAGCCCGCCGCAGACGTTCAGCGCCTGGGCGGTGATGCTGGCCGCGGTGGGGCTGGTGAGGTAGCCGGCCAGCGAGGCGACCTCCTCGGGCGTGGTGTAGCGGCCGAGCGGGATGTGCGTCGTGAAGTGCTGGTGGATGGTCTCGGGGGTGGTGTTGTAGGCGGTCGCGTACTCGTGGTGGATCCTGGCGGTGTGCGGGGTCTGGACGTAGCCCGGGCAGATGGCGTTGACGGTGGTGCCGGTCGGTGCCAGCTCCTTGGCCAGCGCCCGGGTGAAGCCGATCACGGCGTGCTTGCTCGCGGTGTACGGGGCGCCCAGGGTGACGGCCTGCTTCCCGGCGGTGGACGCGATGTTGATGATCCGCGGGTGCGTGGTGGTGGTGATGTGGCCGTGCCGGAGGGTCTCCCGGGTGACCAGGAAGACGGCGTTCAGGTTGGTGTCGATGACGTCGTACCAGAGGTCGTCGGTGGTGGTGGCGGTCGGGCCGCCGCCGGTGCGGCCGGCGTTGTTGACCAGGACGCTGATCGGGCCGTGCTCGGCCACCGCGTGCCGGATCAGTTCGCCGACCTGGGTGGGGTCGCGGACGTCGCAGGTGAGGCCGTGGGCCTGGTGGCCCTCGTCGCGCAGGGTGGCGAGGGCCTGGTCGATGTCCTTGGCGGTGCGGGCGCAGATGAAGACACGGTGGCCGCGGCTGCCGAGTTCGCGGGCGATGGCGAGGCCGATGCCGCGGGTACCGCCGGTGATCAGGGCGAGGGGTTTCTCGGGTGCGGTGGTCATGACGCGTCCTGTGGGTGAGGGCTGGGAGAGGTCTGTGGGGACGGCCGTCCGGACGGGGCTCAGGCCGAGTACAGGTTGTAGGTGGTCGGGTGGGCCGTGGTGGGTGTGTTGAGGGTGGGGTCCAGGGTGAGGATCGCGTGCTGGAGGTGCTGGAGGTGCGGGGAGGGCTGGATGCCGAGTTCGCTGGTCAGCCGGTGCCGCAGGTGGTGGTAGGTGGTCAGGGCGCTGGTCTGCCGGCCGGCCCGGTAGAGCGCGACCATGGCCTGGGCGTGCAGGCCCTCGTGGTGCGGGTGCTGGTGGGTGAGGTGGGTGAGCTCGGGGATCAGCTCGTTGTGCCGGCCGAGCCGCAGGTCGGTGTCGATGCGGCGTTCCAGGGTGACCAGCCGGCTCTCCTCCAGCCGCATGATCTCGATGGCGAGGATCGGGCCGGGCCGGACGTCGACCAGGGCGGGTCCGTGCCAGAGGGCGAGGGCCTGGCGGAAGTGGGTGGCGGCCTGGTGGTCCTGGCCGTGGTTGAAGGCGTGCTGGCCCTGGGTGGTCAGCAGGTTGTAGGTGTGGACGTCCAGGTTGTCCGGGTGGGTGGTGAGCTGGTAGCCGCCGTGCCGGGTGGTGAGGATGTCCTTGGCGGTGGTGTGCGGGGTCGGCCCGAGGGCCTGGGTGATCCGGCGGCGCAGTTGCAGGATGTACGTCTGCATGGTGGTGAGCGCCTGTCTGGGAGGGTCGTCGCCCCAAATCTCCTCGATCAGGGTGGCCGTCGGCAGGATCCGGTTCGGGTAGAGCGCCAGGAGGGCGAGGATCTGGCGTTGCTTGGCGGCGGTGGGGACGACGGAGATGCCGTTGAGGTCGGCGGTGAGGGGGCCGAGGACCCTGAGGTGCATGGCGGTTCTCCTCTCGTGCGGGGGTCGGGGACTCGTGGAGCCGGTGACGTGTGAAGGCGGGGACTCGTTGCCGCGGGGACGGCAACCTCGTTCGTGCGGAAGGGCGTTCGAGTCAGCGGGATGGTGGGGTGGACGCGTCGCACCCTAGTTGCGCCCGGCGGCGGTGGCCGGATTCCTCAAGTGCCCGTCGAGCGG
>NZ_JBHXTL010000072.1:0-51542 GCF_042677365.1 Kitasatospora sp. NPDC127116 | reverse complement strand
ACATTCCGAACCCGGAAGCTAAGCCTTACAGCGCCGATGGTACTGCAGGGGGGACCCTGTGGGAGAGTAGGACGCCGCCGAACAATTATTCAGAAGAACCCCCATCCGGGATCCGGATGGGGGTTCTTCGCGTTTCCGGGACGGTCGAATGCCTCGGAACAGGCACTGCGATGAGGACCGCCCGCTCGCCGGAGCGGCGAGCGGGCGGGGCCGGGTTCAGACGAGGTGGTCGAACTCGCCGGCCTGGGCGCCGAGGAGAAAGGCGCGGAGCTTGGTGGTCGTGGTGGTCAGGACGACGGAGGGGTCGTCCGATTCGCGAACGTGGCGGAGATCGTCGGTGCCATGGGCTAGTTCCAGACAGGAATTGCCGGCATCGCCGCCACTGAACGATGACTTCTGCCAGGAGAATCCAGCCATCCGAGGTGCCTCTCAGGTATGTAGGGTGTAGAGGAGATGTTGAAGAATTCCCCAGGAGTTTCGCGAGCTGGTCGGCGCCGTTGCATCGACGGCTGGCAGTGAGATCTCGCTCAACTGTTGGAACTTCCATCCGTACGCCGCAATGGTCTCAGGGGAGCCATGGTGCTCGGCGCGCCCGGGCACATCCAGCAGGATGGTTGCGAGGTCAACGCATCCGGGGTCGCACAGTACGAAGGGGCCTGATTGGGGAGGCTTCCTCGTAGCCGTGAAGGGGAGGACCTGGATGGTGATGTTGGGGCGTTCGGCCAGGCTGACCAGGTGGTCCAGCTGAGCCCTCATGACTTCCACGCCAGGGAAGAGCATCCGCAGGGCCGCTTCATGGATGACGAATCGAAACTGCCGTTGCTCTTCGTTCTCCAGGATGCGCTGGCGATCTATGCGGAACTGGATGGCTGTCGCCAGATCCCAGCGCCCGTTGCGGTAGGCGTCCTTGTAGATGGCCTCGGCGTATTCGGGTAGTTGGAGCAGCCCGGGAATGTACAGGGTCTCGAAGTTGTCCAGACGGGCAGTTCGGTCTTCGAGCTCGGCGAGATCGAGCGATAGGTCGGGAACCTGGCCCTTGTACTTGCTCCACCAACCCTTGCCGCTACTGGCTCCAAGAGCGTGTAGCAGCCCGGCGTAGGTCTCATCCGTGCACCCATAGCCACCGAGCAAGACCGAGAGTCGCTCCGGGTCGAGTGCCGTTCGAGCCGCCTCGATGTGACTGAGCTGTGGGCCTGCGATGCCGATGAGGGCGCCGGCGTCCTTGACTGCCAGGCCCGCAGCCTCGCGCAACCTCCTCAGCTCAGCGCCGAACCGCCGCTGTCGCTCGCTGATTTGGGTCCTGAGTGCCAAGGGGGATTCCTTCCGTGTCGGGCCAGTCTCCACCCACACGAGTGAGCTTAGCCAAGTTGGGCGAGGTATCTCGGCGATCTGGTTGCACGCGTAACACCTATCGCCCTACTCTCAGTGTTGCACCGATCACATGACGGAGTGTCTGCTTCGTCGATTCCCCTCTTCCTCCCCTGGGGTGTCTCATGCGTGCTTGCAACCTTCCCGACTGGTCCAGCGCTCGTACCGAGCTCTCCGACCTGCTCACCTCCGCGGGGTGGCGACCGTCCGTCATCTCCGACGCCGAACTCGCCCTCCATGAAGTCTTCGTCAACGCCTGGCGGCACGGGGGCACCCTTGCACCCGTGGTCGTGCTGGCCCTCGCCGATCACCGCCTCCGGGTCTCGGTCGCCGACAACAGCCCGGTCCTCCCGGAGCCCCGCCTCCCCGATGACCTGCTCTCCCTCTCCGGCCGGGGCCTCTTCCTCGTCCAGGCCCTCACCCACCGCTTCGGCGCCGAGCCCCGCAAGCAGGGCAAGGTCGTCTGGTTCGAACTGGAGGCCTCCGCGTGAACCGCCGCCGCTACCCCATGCAGCCCACCGACCCCCGCATCCGGGCCTACACCGAGGACCAGGTCCGCAGCCTCCTCGGTGAACTCCAGGAGCGTGGCCGCGAGTTCGGCCTGGTCTTCCCGTCGGCCGGCACGGGCAGGACCCTGGACGGCCGGGTCCTCGTCCGCTTCAACGCGGCCCCCGCCTCCACTCTCTTCAACCTCCTCACGCTCCTCTTCGACGTCGGCCACGACCGCGATCGCCGGTGACCTCCGCGCGCAACCTTGCAAAGCCCGACGAACAGGAGCCCCCCATGTGCGTCCCCGACCCCGCCGCCGACCCCGCCGCCAGCCCCGCCGCCGACCCCGACGTCGTCAACGCCCTCGCTGCCGCCAACTACGCCGTGGCCGCCGCCTTCAACACGGTCTTCGGCGTCGCCGTCGCCCCGCCCGTCCCCGACGACTTCGACTGGCCCAAGCTCGAAGACTTCGTCCACCACCTGGGCTTCGCGGCCGACGACTCCGACACCGCCCTCAATCTCTACCGTCTGCTCTTCGCCGTCCAGTGCGTCGCCTACCGCGAGGCCGCCGGCCGTAACTCCCCCTGGCTGGCCACCCGTCTGAACCCCCGCGCCGACGCGATCCCCGGCCCGCGGTAGGCGGTGGCGCGGTGGCATCGGTCCGGACTGGCAGCATGTCCCCATGGAAGCAGTGGACCTGGGCGAGTTCGTCGTGCGGCGCGGCAGGGAGGCCGACGCGGACGCGTTGGTCGGTATCGACTCGGTCGCGCTCGAAGGCGACGAGGACCGGGCGGCGAGCATCCGCAGGTGGTGCCGGCAGGGCCCGATCAGCCCGCTGTTCGTGGCGGAAGGCGCGACCGGCCCGCTCGGCTACTGCGTCGTCGAGTACACGTTCTTCGAGCAGGGCTTCGTCACGATGCTGATGGTCGGACCGTCCGCTCGGGGCACCGGCGTCGGCCGCCGGCTGCTGGACGCCGTGGCGGCCTCCTGCGAGACCCCGAAGCTGTTCACCTCGACCAATGTCTCCAACCATCCGATGCGGCGACTGCTGCAGCGGGCCGGGTGGCGGCCGGTCGGCCTTCTCCACGGCCTCGACGAGGGCGACCCGGAACTGTTCTACCTCCACCGACCGCGGAGCGGCACGGCCGGATCTCCGTCGCAGAGCGGATTGCGACCCGGCCGGGTGGACGAGTTCACGGCGCGTCTCGACAGCGCCTGGGAGTGGTGGCACGCGGCCGTCGAGGATGCCCAGGAGGGCCGCTGGGTCCGCACCGCCCTCGAACGGCAGGTGATGGACGACCTCGCCGCCGCGACCGTCGGACTCGGATACCTGGACCCGTCCGTCGAACCGCCCCTGCGCAACCGGCTCTGCCGGATCGCCACCTGGGCGGGCGCGCTCCGGCTCGCCGCCGGGGCGGGCGGCTGGGACCTCGTCCCGGTCACCGGAGTGGTCCCACCCCGCCCGGCGGGGATGGCCGAACTGCTTTCCGCCGTCCACGCGGTGGGCGAGCAGGGCGAGGCCTGGCTGCGGCGGCTCTCCGCTGACGGACCGCCACCGCTCCGCGCGGTCAACGGGTTCGAGGCGTTCCTCTTCGGCCCGGGCTCGGTCGAGGACCTCCGCCAGTTCTTCTACGACTAGGACCCGCACCGGCCGGCGTGCGCCCCGGTGTTCCTCGTCGGAGGGACCCGAGCGGCTTGGCAAAGATCTGGATCCCTTGTGGATCCCGTTCGGCAAAGACGCTGGTACGCCGGGCGGGTCCCGCCCTACGGTGACGCCGTGAGCAATGATGCGAATGTGACTGCCGTGCCCGTCGAGGCCTTTGAAACCCCCTACTACGCGGCGGTCTTCACCGCGGTGTCGACCCAGGAGCGGGCCGGCTACAGCGAGACCAACGACCGCATGGAAGACCTGGTGAAGGACATCCCGGGGTACCTGGGGATGGACCACGCGCAGACTCCCGGCGGGCTGTCCATCACCGTCGGGTACTTCCGTGACGCCGACGCCCTCACGGAGTGGCGGACCAACGCCGAGCACCGCGCGGCGCAGAAGCGCGGGCGGGCCGAGTGGTACGAGCGCTACACGCTGCACGTGGCGAAGGTGGAGCGGAGCCACGGGTTCGTGCGGGAGTAGCTCCTCGGAGCCCGGCCGCAGTCGTCGGGTCCGGGACGGCGGGGCGAGGCCCATAACCTGGTGGTATGACGACTCCCTGGCCCGACGAGGCCACGTTCGCCCGCGGTGAGCGGGTGGCACTGACCACCCCGGACCCGCCGCGGCCCGAACTCGGCCACCTGGGCGGCGAGATCCTCGGCACCCGGGGCGTGGTCGTCGAATGCGTCGTCGAGGCCGATGACCGCGACGGTGGCCACGTCGGGCCCGTGTACCAGGTCGATACCGAGGACGGCCTTCCTTGGCGGCTGCGGCCGGAGTTCCTGAGGTCCCTCGACCGCGGGTAGTCCTTCGTCAGGTCGGTCCGTCCCCGGGACCGTAACCGCGGACGAACGGCATCGTGCCCGCCGGTACGGCGTTCGGGATCGCCTGGAGGCCGGCCCGCCGGAGCGGCCGGGCCGACCTCCCGCTCCGCGGCTGCTCAGTCCTTGGGCACGAGCGGCGTCAGCGGCAGGGCGACCCGGCTCTCCCAGGCCTGCTCCAGCGCCCGGCTGAACGTCTCCGCGGGCTGAGCGCCCGAGACGCCCAGCCGCCGGTCCAGGACGAAGAACGGCACGCCCGTCGCCCCCATGGCGCTCGCCGTGGCCTCGTCCTCGCGCACCGCCTCCGCGTACGCCTCCGGGTCGGCCAGGACCGCCGCGGCCGCCTCGCCGTCCAGCCCCGCGTCGACCGCCAGCTCGACCAGCCGGCCCGCCTCGAAGGCCGACCGCTCCTCGGCGAAGTTCGCCCGGTACAGGGCGTCCAGCAGCTGCCCCTGCCGGCCGTGCTCCTCGGCGAAGTGCAGCAGACGGTGCATGTCGAAGGAGTTCGCCGCGTCGCGCCCCTCGCGCAGGTACGGCAGGCCCTCGGCGTGCGCGTTCTCGGCGATCCGGGCCTCCGCCGCCTCGGCCTGCTCCAGGCTCATCCCGTACTTGGCGGCGAGCAGCGGCAGCACCGGACGGGCCTCGTGCGGCGCCCGCGGGTCCAGCTCGAAGGAGCGGTGGACGACCTCCACCTCCTCGCGGTGCGGGAACGCCGCCAGCGCCTGCTCGAACCGGGCCTTGCCGATGTAGCACCACGGGCAGTTGATGTCGCTCCAGATCTCCACGCGCACGGCGCCGCACTCCTTCCAGCCTCGCGCGGACCTCCCGCGCCTGCTCCTGCCGGAACGCCTCCGTCCACCTGGATATTTCTCTCACTGAAATATCCAGGTCGGTCGGCGGCGGCCTCCTGTCTCAGCGCCGATCCCAGGCCTCGCGCTGGGCGGACACCGTGGGGACGGCGGCGACGGCCTCGGCGTAGCGGCCCTGCCTGCTCAGGATCTCGGCAACCGCTCGGTGGGCCCCGTGCTCGGTGGACGACCGGAGCAGGTCGAGGGCCTCGTCCGCCCGGCCGTCCTGATCCAGCAGCCAGGCCAGCGTGGTGTCCCACTGGCCGGGCTCCCGCTCGCTCAGGGCCCGCGCCTCCGCGATGCCCTCGGCACGGCGCCCGGCCTTCGCGAGCAGGCGCAGCCGGGTGTAGCGCAGGACATCGGAATGCGCGCCGACGTACGCGGTGCCGAGGCCGTCGACGAGCTCCAGCGCCCGCTCCGGGCGGCCCGCCTTGATCAGCAGTTCGATCGCCTCGTGGAGGAGGTTTCCCCTGGCACGCTCGTACGTGGGCCGTCCGACGTCGACGGCCTCGTCGAGGCGTCCCTGGCGGGCCAGGAAGGCCATGAGGCGCCGACGGGCGTGCCGGCCGTTCGCTTCGACGGCCTCGTGCAGGACGGCTTCGGCCTCCTGGACCCGCCCCTGCTCCTCCAGCGCCTCCGCGCACCGGTTCCGGGTGAGCCGCGCGTGCTCGCCGGCGGCCAGCTCGCGGAGCCGGTCGATCCGGCCCTGGCCGGCGAGGAGGTCCGCGTACAGCCAGGCGATGCGCGGGACGACGGGCAGGACCGGGCCCAGCAGCCGGATCGCCTCGTCCGCCCGGCCCATGCGCTCCAGGGCTCGCCCGTACAGCGCCAGCACCTCCGACGGCTGGTGCCGGCACTCGCGCCGACCCCCGGCCGCGGAGCACCGGCAGTCCGCCGTGCCGCCCAGGGCCCGCTCGGCGCACGGGGCGAGCAGTTCCAGGACGCGGGCGTCACGGTTCTGCCCCCTGGTCAGATCGACCAGTGACTCCAGGATCCAGGGCTCCCCGAGGTGGGGTGTGAGCACCTCGATGGCCTCGTCCACCCGCCCGGCCTCCACCAGTGCCTCCGCGAACCAGCGGCAGTCGTGCGCCGACTTCAGGCCGGCCGCGTCCGGACGCACCAGCGCCAGCCCCTCCTCGATCCGGCCCTGCTGGACCATGATCGTGGCGGACTCCCGTACGGCGAACGGCCAGCCGACCGCGACGAACGGCTCCAGGACCGTCAGGGCCCGTTCGAACTCCCCCACCGCGCACAGCTCACCGACCGCCACCTCGGCGCAGAACCACTCACCGCGGTCCCGGGCGGTCTCGATCAGCAGATCCAACTGCCCCTGGCTGGCCAGGTATTCCGCCATGGCGGGCTCTATCCCGCCGTCGAACTGCCGTTGCCAGGCGAGATCGTCGAGATTCACCGGGCCAGGCTATGGGACGGGGCCGACATCCTGCCCGGAGATAATCGGCGGATGTCCGAAGCCTTCGTTGACCTGGGATTTGTCACGGCGCCCTCCGGGGTGGTGGTGCTGGCGATGGCCAGCTGGATCGACGAGTGGCCGAGGGTGGGAGAGCCGCTGTCGGTGCGGGCCGCGGCTGCGGCGGAGGCGGGTGGCGGGCACCTCCAGGAGTGGGAGTACGAGGCGGTCGCCGTTCCGGCCGCCGCCGACCGGCCGCTGGCGGTGCGGGCCACCACGGAGCCTTCGGCCTTCGACGAGGAGCCGACGATCGCGACGCTGGAGATCGCCCTCGGCCTGCCCTGGCCCGCGGCCGCGGACCCGGCGGTGCCGGTGCTGCTCGGGGACCTGCCGGTCGACCGGGGCGGCATGGCGGTCGGCGACGCCGTGGGGCTGGACGCCTGGACGGGGCTGGAGCACGAACCGGCCGACGGACTCGCCGACCTCTCCTTCTGGGGCCGGTACGGGAAGGACGCCCACGAGCGGTTCGGCGGCGAGCCGCTCTCCCCGCACGGCGGGGAGGACGGGCCGTACGGGTGGCTCGACCTCCCGGTCGCGGAGGCCGTCGCGCGGGAGGTCGAGATCAGCACCTGGCAGGGCGGCCTGCGCGGCAGGGGAGTGGCCACCATGGTGGAGAAGCACGTCGACTACCTCCGCTTCCGGCGGGCCGGCCTGCACCACCCGCTGCACGTGGGCGCGATCGAGGTCGGCGGTTGCCAGGTGCTCGGGATCGACTGGGACCCGGGCGACCACGCCGTCCGGCACCACGGTGGGCGGGACTGCGGCCAGGTCTTCCCGGTCACCCTCGAAGCCGACGGGGCCGGCGGCACGGTCCTGCGCTGGACCATCCCGCCCTACGACCTCGACGAGAGCGAGGACGACTGACCGGGAGCCGCCGGAGAGCCCGCCGTCGGGTCCCAGAGCCCGGCGGCCTCGCCGCGCTCCAGGTGGTCGGCGTAGACGGCGGTCTTCCAGGCGATCAGCGAGCGGCACTCCTCCAGCTCCCGGATCCGCTCGTCGACCCGTTGCCGGTGGGCGTCGAGCAGTCGCAGCCGTTCGGCCTCGTTGCCCGGCCCCTGCCGCACCAGGTCGGCGAAGCGGCGGAGGTCGGCGAGCGGCATGCCGGACTCGCGCAGCCTGATGCAGATCTCCAGCCACTGCACGTCGAGTACGGCGTACCGCCGGCGTCCGCCCGCCGTGCGCCGCACCGGGCCGACCAGCAGGCCCTCGCGCTCGTAGAAGCGCAGGGCGTGCACGCTGAGCCCGGTGCGCTCGGCCACTTCGCCGATGCTGAGTTCCGTCATGGCGTCAGAGCATAGGAGCGGACCCGCGGGGCTTGATCTAGACCGCGCTCCACTTCCTACCGTCGTCGCCATGACCACCACCAGCAAGGCCACCGCCGGCCGGCAGCAGCCGACCGGCTCGCCCTTCTCCTCCGCCGCCACCGCCGAGGACGTCCTGGCGGGCCTCGACCTCTCCGGCCGCACCGCCGTCGTGACCGGCGGCTACTCCGGCCTCGGCCTGGAGACCACCCGGGCGCTGACCGCCGCCGGGGCCACCGTGATCGTTCCGGCCCGCCGCCCGGACGTCGCCCGTGCCGCACTCGCCGGAACCGGCGGCCGGGTCGTCCCCATGGACCTCGCCGACCCCGTGAGCGTCCGTGCCGCCGCCGGGCTGATCCGCGAGGCCGCGGACCGCCTCGACCTGCTGCTGGCCGTCGCCGGCGTCATGGCCACCCCCGAGAGGCGCGTCGGGCCGGGCTGGGAGGGGCAGTTCGCCACCAACCACCTGGGACACTTCCTCCTCGCCTGCGAGCTGTACCCGCTGCTGGCCGCCGCCCCGGACGGCGCGCGCGTCGTCGTCAACAGCTCCGCCGGGCACGCCCTGACCGACATCCGCCGGCACGATCCGCACTTCCGCACCGGCTATGACAAGTGGCTGGCGTACGGCCAGTCCAAGACCGCCAACTCCCTGTTCGCCGTGCACCTCGACGCGCTCGGCCGGGGCGACGGCGTCCGGGCGTTCGCGCTCCACCCCGGGAAGATCATGACCGGGCTCCAGCGGGAGATGACCCGGCGGGAGCAGGTCGAGCGCGGCTGGGTGGACGACCGGGGCAACGTGATCGGCGCGGACTTCAAGTCCCCTTCCCAGGGCGCGGCCACCGGCCTGTGGGCGGCCACCTCCCCACTGCTCGACGGCCGCGGCGGGCTCTACCTGGAGGACTGCGAGGTCGCCCGCGTCAGCGGCCCGGACACCCCGATGGACGACGGCGGCGTCCGCCCGTACGCCCTCGACCCGGACGGGGCGGCCCGCCTCTGGGAGCTCTCGCTGGCCGCGACCGGCGCCACCCCGGTGCCGCGCTGAGGCGCCGGACCGGGCGCCGCTACAGGGACATCCAGCAGTACAGCTGCTCGCCGGCGGCCCGCGCCCGCCGGGCGAGGGCGATCAACTCCTCGGCCAGCGGCAACAGGTCGGACGGGTCGGCGCCGTCGGCGGCCTTCTCGGAGGAGCCGTCGCCGTCGAGCGGCGGCAGCCCGCCGTCCCCGAGCTCCAGCGCCCGGACGACCGTGGCCGCGTCGGCCGCGCGGAAGTAGTCGGTCAGCACACCCATCGCGGCCGCCCTTTCGTTCGACGTCGGGCGCCAGTGAAGCAGCCGGCACCGACAGGGAGTGGGAAGTCGGCCCGACCGACCTCCCACTCCGCAGGGCCCGCCCCCGCTCCCGGCGGGCCGTCAGCAGGAGATGTTGCCGCCGCCGACGTCGGTGCCCAGCACGCCGACGAACTGCTTGTAGAGGTTGATCCGGTCGTTGCGCTGGTCCGGGTTCTTGCCGTCGCACTCCAGCGCGCCGTTGATGGTGCGGATGGTCTCGCCGAAGCCCTTGTTGTTGACGACGGCGTCGTGCGCGGTCATCCGCCCGGCGCCGCTCTGGGTGTTCCAGAACCAGAGGGCGGTCTTCCAGGACGTCGCCGGGTTCTTCTCGACCTGGTACGGGTCGTGCAGCAGGTCGATGTGCAGGGCGTCGCCGGCCGCCTTGTAGTTGAAGTTCCAGCTCAGCTGGAGCGGCCCGCGCCCGTAGTACGCGGACTGCCCGGCCGGACAGCCGTACGACTGCGAACTGTCGCAGTAGTGCGGGTAGTTGGCGGTGTTCTGTTCGACGACGTACCGCAGGCCGCCGGTTTCGTGGCTGACGTTGGCCAGGAAGGCGGCCGCTTCGCGCTTGCGGGTGGCGGTGTCGCCGGTGGTGGTGAACTTGGGGAAGGCGCCCAGGGCGTCGGTGAGGCCCTGGTAGCTGTAGAAGGAGTTCCGGCTCGGGAACATCTTGTTGAACTGGGCCTCGCTGACCACAAAGGACCCGGCGGCGGAGGCGGGGGCGGTCTGGCCGGCGACGGCGAGGGTGCTCAGCACGGCGGCGGAGGCCGCCAGGGACAGGGTGCGCGAGAGCTTCATCGATCTCCTCGATTCCGGTAGCGGGATTGGCATTTCGCGTGCGAAGAGCCTCCGTCATCCTCGCGGTCGGAAAACGTCAAATATGGCTATCAGAGGTCTAAACCACTCGTACGGGTCGTATCCGGTCCGGTCGCTGGACGCCGCCCGCCGGCGGGGGCCCACCGGGTGTCGGTCGCACCGGATAGCCTCCTTCCGAGCGGGACGGCACCACCGGGGGAACGGGGAGCAGGGGCGAATGAGCGGGCACACCGACGACACGGGCGACGACCGCCTGGCCGCCGAGGGCGACGTCGCCCTCGCCCGGCTGGCGATCGACTCCGGCGACCTGGCCCACGCCGCCGACCACCTCGGCGACGCGATCCTCGCCGACCCCCAGCTGCCCGAACTGCACGAGGCACTGGCCGAGTTGTGCGCGGCGGCGGGCGGACCGGCCGCGGCCCGCGAGCTGTTCCCGCTGGACGGCCAGGTGTACCTCGGCACCGTGGCCTGCCGGGCCCACGTGGAGGCCGCCGCCGGGGACTGGGACACCGCCGTCGGCCTGCTCGCCTCCGCCGTCCAGCACGAGCCGGCCCGCCCCTGGGCGCACGCCGCCTGGCTCGCCCGCGAGGACCTGCCCGGCCTGGTCGACCCGGACGCCGTCGCCCAGGCGGTGGCCCGCGCCACCGGCGCGCTGCCCGACCCGCTCCCGGCCGAACCGGCCGGAGCCGTACGGCCGTTCCACGACTTCGTACAGGCCGTCCTGGCCCGGCACGAGGACCACGTGTCGCTGCTGGCGATGGCCTCCGGCCTGACCCGCCGGCTCGGCGACACCGACCGCGCCGTCGAACTCGCCGATCGGGCCCACCGGTTGGCCCCCGGCTACCTGACCGCAGTGATGCTCGGCAACGCCCTGCGCTCGGCCGGCCGGCCGGAACGGGCGCTCGCCGTCTGGGAGGCCGAGCTGGCCCGGGTCGCGCCGGACCGCGACGACTCCAGCAGCTACCTCGCCGTCGACGTCGCCGAGCTGTACGGCGCCCTCGGACGCCCCGCCGAAGGCCTGCCCTGGCTCGACCGGGTGCTCGCCGCCGAGCCCGACCACCCCAAGGCGGGCCCGGCCCGGTACGGGCTGCGCCACGCCCTCGACGGCGACCCGGCGCACCTGCTCGGCCTGGCCGACCACCACCGCTCCCACCCCGAGCACGAGTACGCCCAGGAACTGCTGGAACGGCTGAGCCACCGGGAGCCCTGGCTCGGCCTGGTCTCCGGCGCCACCGAGGCCACCGTCAACGTGCTGCACCAGGTGCTCGCCGCCCCCGACACCGGCCGCGACACCGAGATCGACTGCACGGCCTCCACCGTGGAGCCGCCCAGCTCGGTGCTGGCCGTCCGGCTCGCGCTGCCGCGCTCCACCGTCGACTACCGGGCCGTCGGCGAGCCCGACCCCCGGCTGCCGCTGACCGAACCCACCACCCGGATCTGGGCCTGGGACGGCACCGACCCGCGCCCGGCCGTCGCCCCGCCCGCGCCGCGGAGCGCCGAACTCGTCCGCGCCACCGCCGAGATCTTCTGGCCGACCGTCCCCGCCGCCTACGACCACGCCGTCCGGCTGGCCGGACTGCCGCTGGACGACCTGCTCGGCGTCCTGGTCCACCCGCCCGCGCCGCGCGAGGACGAACTCGGCCGCGCCCTGCTCGCCCACCAGCCCGAACTCTGGGTGCGGGCCGTCCAGGTCTTCGCCTGCCTCGGCATCGCCCACCACCGAACCGACCAGCCCTGGGCCGGCTCCGAGCGCCGCCGGGTGCTGCGCGACCTGCTGCTCGGGCCGGAGGACTGGGTGGTCGAGGCGGCCGGCTTCGCGCTGGTCGCGATCGGCTGGACCCAGCCGCAGACCCGGGCCGACGTCGCCGCACTGCTCCAGCAGCGGCTGCACCACGGCGCCCGGGCCCGCCGCACCCGGGCGGTGACGATCCTCCGCTCGCTGTCCGCGCTGGTGCTCGCCGCGCCCTGGACGTCCGACGAGGACCGCGCGCTCGCCCGGCACCTGATGGAGCAGGAGGACGCCGCCGACGCGGGGGCGGAGGCCGCACCGGAGGCGGCTGACCAGGCCGAGGCGGCGGAGCGCCCGGGGACCGCGGGGCAACCGGAGGCGGCGGAGCGGTCGGAGGCCGAGCGGGCCGCCGGGGAGGAGCCCCGTCCCGGCCGCCTGCGCCGCCTCTTCGGCCGGGGCTGAGGCAGGGGCTGAGACGAGGCCTGAGGCCAGGTCTGAGACGAGGTCTGAGGTGAGGTCTGAGGCCCGGGCCGGCCCTAACCCATCCCCGGCAGCGGTTCCTGGTCGACGTCGTACCGCGCGACCCGCTCCGCCGGGTCCCGGCACTCCGGTCCCAGCCGCAGCATCCGCGACTCGGGGTCGTGCAGCGGCCGGTGGCAGCGGCGGCAGGTCACCCGCGGGCGGAGGGTCTGCGCGGTGTCCGTCCCGGGAAGCGGCTCCGGGCCGGACGCGCCGGACGCGCGGGTCGGACCGGTCGAGCCGGGCAGGCCGGACGAGCCGGGAGGGTTGGTCGGGCTGGTCATGCTGAGACGGTAGCCGCCCACGCCGTCAAGGCCCCTGCCGGTGCGTGAAACGATGGCCCCATGGCGAGCGACCGCAGCAGCGCAGGAGACCCGGCACGCACCCTCGCCCTGCTCTGGGGGCTCACCGCCGAGGAGAAGCCCGGCCGGCGCGGGCCCCGGCAGGCGCGCTCGACCGGTGAGATCGCCACCGTCGCGATCGCCCTCGCCGACGCCGAAGGAGCGGACGCCGTCACCATGCGTCGGGTCGCGCAGGAGCTGGGGCTCTCCCCGATGGCGCTCTACACCTATGTGCCCGGCAAGGCCGAGCTGCTCGACCTGATGCTGGACACCGTCTACGCCACGATGCCCCGCAGCACCCCCGCCGACGAGGGCTGGCGCTCCCGGGTCACCGCCGTCGCGGACGACAACCGGGCGCTGCACCGCGCCCACCCGTGGGTCGCCGCCGTCTCCACCAGCCGTCCGCCGCTGGGGCCCGGCCTGATGGCCAAGTACGAGTACGAGCTGCGTGCCTTCGAGGGCACCGGGCTCTCCGACGTCGACCTGGACGCCGCGCTGACCCACCTGCTCGGCTTCGTCCAGACCTGCGCCCGGATGGCCGCCGACGAGCGCGCCGCCCGGCAGGACAGCGCGATGACCGACGCGCAGTGGTGGGCGGCCAACGCCGGGCTGCTCGCCCGGGTCTTCGACCCCGAGCGCTACCCGGTCGCCGCCCGGGTGGGTGCCGCGGCCGGTGCGGCGCACGGCGGCGCGTACAGCCCGGACCACGCCTACGCCTTCGGTCTGGCCCGGGTCCTGGACGGGCTCGACGCCCTCATCGCGGGGCGGTAGCCCGCCCGTCGTACTCCTGGCGGGCCGTCTCGACCTCCGGCACCCGCCGCTCCGACCAGTGCGCCAGCGCCGCGACCAGCTCCGCCGCCTCCCGCCCCAGCGGGGTGAGGCTGTAGTCGACCCGCGGCGGGATCACCGGGTGGGCCTCGCGCAGCACGAAGCCGTCCCGCTCCAGGGTCTGGAGGGTCTGGGCGAGCATCTTCTCGCTGACCCCGGTGACCTTGCGGCGCAGTTCGCTGAACCGGTAGCCGCGCTCGTTCAGCGCGCCCAGCACCAGCACGCCCCAGCGGCTGGTGACGTGCTCCAGCACGCCCCGGGACGGGCACATCCGGTCGAAGACGTCGGCGGGGGGCAGCCCGCCGGCCTTCAGCTCGCTTACCTTCATGTCAGTACCCTACTTCGAAGTGCGTACTTTCGAAAGGTTAGTGCCACCCCTAGGGTGAGTTTCGAGGCCAGAACCCCGCAGCAACCCCTGAGGAGCACACCATGTACGTCGTCACCGGTGCCACCGGCCAGCTCGGCCGTCTCGTCGTCGAGGGCCTGCTGGCCGAGGTCCCCGCGAGCGAGGTGGCCGTCGCCGTCCGCTCCGCCGAGAAGGCCGCCGACCTGGCCGCCCGCGGCGTGACCGTCCGGGTGGTCGACTACGACAAGCCGGAGACCCTGGCCGGCGCCTTCGCCGGGGGCGACCGGGTGCTGCTGATCTCGGGCAGCGAGGTCGGCCGCCGGATCCCGCAGCACCGGGCCGTGGTGGAGGCCGCCAAGGCCGCCGGGGTCGCGCTGCTCGCCTACACCAGCATCCCGGGTGCGGCCACCTTCCGGCTGGCCGACGAGCACAAGGCGACCGAGGAGCTGATCCTCGCCTCCGGCCTGCCGCACGCCTTCCTGCGCAACGGCTGGTACACCGAGAACTACCTGGGCGACGCGGCCGGCACGGTGGCGCGCGGCGTGGTGCTCGGCAGCGCCGGGCAGGGCCGGGTCGCCACCGCCCCGCGCGCGGACTACGCGGCCGCGGCGGTCGCCGTCCTGGTCGGCGAGGGGCACCGGGGCGAGGTGTACGAGCTGAGCGGCGACGCCGCCTGGAGCCTGCCCGAGCTGGCCGCCGAGCTGGCGAAGGCCTCCGGCCGGCCGGTCGAGCACCGGGACGTCACCCCGGCCGAGCACCTGGACGCGCTGGTCGGCGCGGGCCTGCCGCAGGGCTTCGCCGAGGCCCTGGTGGACGTGGACGCGGGCATCGCGCGCGGCGAGCTGGCCGGCACCCCGGGCGACCTGGCCCGGCTGATCGGCCGTCCGACCGTCCCGCTGGCCGAGTCCGTCCGCGCGGCCCTGAACTCCTGAGGCACCCGCGGGCCGGGACCGCCGCGCCGCCGGAGTTCTCCTCGAACCCCTGAGGCGCCGCGGCCCCGGACTCCCGCGCCGCCGCTGCGGCCCCCGGAGCGGCGGAGCCGTCCGGCCCGCGAGCAATGTCATGACCAAAATCCGGAAACGGAGATGACAGCCCGCCCTCCCGCCCGCTACCGTCGCCTCGACACACGCGCGCGGGAAGGCACTCGGCCATGGCGGGAACAGACCAGCAGGACTACGGCCGGGGCCTCTGGTCCGGCGTCGCCGCCTACGGCATCTGGGGGCTCTTCCCGCTGTTCTGGCCGCTGCTGGAACCGGGTGCCGCCGACGACATCCTGGCCAACCGGATGGTCTGGTCCCTGGTCGCGGTCGTCCTGCTGCTGATCGCCCAGCGGCACTGGGGCTGGATACGCCCGCTGCTGCGCCAGCCCCGCCGGCTCGCCATGCTGGCCGGCGCGGCCGCCGTGATCTCGGTCAACTGGGGCGTCTACATCTGGGCCGTCAACGCCGGGCACGTGGTCGAGACCAGCCTCGGCTACTTCATCAACCCCCTGGTCACCATCGCCTTCGGCGTCCTGGTGCTCAAGGAGCGGCTGCGCACCGCGCAGTGGACGGCGGTGGGCATCGGCGCCGCCGCCGTCGCGGTGCTGGCCGTCGCGTACGGGCAGCTGCCCTGGATCGCGCTCACCCTGGCGCTCTCCTTCGCGACCTACGGCCTGCTGAAGAAGCAGGTCGGGCTGAGCGGGCTGGAGAGCCTGGCCGCCGAGAGCGCCTTCATGTTCCCGTTCGCCCTCGGCTACCTGGTCCACCTGGAGGTCAGCGGGCGCGGCACCTTCGGGCACACGGTGGCCGGCTCGTACGGCTGGGGGCACTCCGGGCTGCTGATGCTCAGCGGGGTGATCACCGCGATCCCGCTGCTGCTCTTCGGCGCGGCCGCCGTCCGGGTGCCGCTGACCGTGCTCGGGCTGCTGCAGTACCTGGCGCCGGTGTTCCAGTTCCTGATCGGCGTCGCGGTGTTCCACGAGTCCATGCCGCCCGCCCGCTGGGCCGGCTTCGGCCTGGTCTGGGCCGCGCTCGCGCTGCTGACCTGGGACGCGCTGCGCCAGGTGCGGGCCGACCGCGCGGTGCGGGCCGCGGCACGGCCGCAGCCCGCACCCGCCGAGGCGGCCGCACCCGCCGAGGCGGCCGCACCCGCCGAGGCGGCCGTCACACGCTGATGTCCCGGCTGGTGAAGCGGGACCAGGCCGCCGAGCCGAACACGGCGACGTAGGCGGCCTGGAGGCCGAGGTCCTTCAGCACGCCGTCCCAGTACATCGGCGCCCGCAGCAGGTCCGCGAAGCTCAGCCAGTAGTGGGAGAACAGGAACGGGCTGACGGCGTGCAGCTGCGGGAAGACGTCCAGGATCTGGACGGTGACCACCAGCCCGACGGTGGCGGCCATCGCCGCGATGCCGCTGCCGGTGAGGGTGGAGACGAACAGCCCGATCGCCACCAGCCCGGCCAGTGAGGCCGCGACCACCAGGGCCACCAGCAGCGCGCGCAGCAGCGCGTCGCCGAGGCCGATGGTGTCCCCGGAGAGCAGCGTGACCCGGCCGAGCGGGAAGAGCGCGGCGCCCGCGGCCAGCGCCGTCACCGCGACGGTCGCCGTGGCGGCCGCGCAGAACACCAGCCCGGCGGTGAACTTGGCGGCCAGCAGCCTGGTCCGCCCGGCCGGGGCGACCAGCAGGTAGCGCAGCGTCCCGGCGGCCGCCTCGCCCGCCACCGAGTCCCCGGCGACCACGCCGACCGTCATCGGCAGGAAGACCGGCAGCGCCACCGCGAGCGCGGTGAAGACCAGGAAGAGCCCGTTCTGCGTGGTCTGCGCGATGAAGCTCGGACCGCCGCCGCCCTCGTGCGGACTGTCCGTGTTGAGCTTGACCACCACCCCGATCAGGACCGGCAGTGCCGCCAGGATGCCCAGCAGCACCTTGGTGCGCATCCGGCGGAAGGTCAGGTGCAGCTCGCTGCGGAACAGCGCCAGGAACCCGGCCGCCGTCTGCGGCCGGCGGCCGGTGCCGGTCGGCGGCGCCCCGGCCCGCGACAGTGCCTCAGCCCGCGACATCGAAGCCCTCCCCGGTCAGCGCCACGAAGGCGTCCTCCAACGTGCCCCGCTCCAGCCCGAAGCCGTGCACCCGCACCCCGGCCTCGACCAGCGCCGCGCACAGCCTGGGCAGGGCCTCCTCGCCCAGGACGCCCGGCTCGCCGTCCACCCGGTCCTCGCCCGGCACCAGGGCGGTGACCCGGTGGGCCGCCAGCACCTCCGCGGCCCGCGCCACGTCCGGGGTCCGGACCACCAGCCGGCCCTGCGCCCGGGCGGCCAGCTCGGCGACGGTGCCCTGCACCACCAGCCGGCCCCGGGACATCACCGCGGCGTGGGTGCAGACCTGCTCGATCTCGTCCAGCAGGTGCGAGGAGAGGAACACCGTGGTGCCCTCCGCCGCGACCTCCCGGACCAGCGTCCGGATCTCCCGCATGCCCTGCGGGTCCAGCCCGTTGGTCGGCTCGTCCAGCACCAGCAGTTCGCGCGGCTGCAGCAGCGCGGAGGCCAGGCCCAGGCGCTGCTTCATGCCCAGCGAGTACGCGCGGGCCTTCTTGCCCGCCGCGGCGCCCAGGCCGACCCGCTCCAGTGCCGCCTCGACCCGCTGCCGGCGGGTGCGCGGGTCGGCGGTCGGGTCGGCGGCGTCGAAGCGCACCAGGTTGTCCCGGCCGGAGAGGAAGCCGTACAGGGCCGGGCCCTCGATCAGCGCGCCCACCCGGGGCAGCACGGTGGCGACGGACTGCGGCATCGGCTCGCCGAGGACGCTGGCCGCGCCCGAGGTGGGGGCGATCAGGCCCATCAGCATCCGGATGGTGGTGGTCTTGCCGGAGCCGTTGGGGCCCAGGAAGCCGAAGACGGACCCGCGCGGCACGGCCAGGTCCAGGCCGTCCACGGCGAGCTGGCCGCCGCGGAAGCGCTTGGTCAGGCCGCGGGTCCGGATGACGTCGTCGGCGGCCTCACGCGGGGCCGGAGCGGCCGGGGAAGCGGCGGAGACGGGGGAGGAGGCGGGGGAAGCGGATGGAACGGGCGCGGGGGCCGGACGCGGCACCGCGCCCGTACCCCCGGCCGACTCCGTAACGTCCCCCGTTACGGGAGCCTTGGTCATCCGTCAGTTCACCCCGGCGGCGTGCTGGAGGACCGGCAGGGTCACCGCGCCGGCCAGGACCCGGCCGTCGTCGGTGAGCAGGACGTTGAGCACCTTGGTGCTCACCAGGGTGCCGCCGGCGACCGGCTTGCCGAGCGACTTCACCATCGCCTGCGGGTTCAGCGACTGCGCCGCCCCGTTCCCGCGGCCGCCGTGCTTGCCGCCCTTGGCGTCGGCCTTCGGCGCCCCGTCCGCCGCGTCGGGCAGCCGGGTGGAGACGACCGTCGTCCAGCCCTCGCCGATCACGTCGACGCCCTCGGGCGCCCCGGTGCCGCGGTGCTCCCGGGCGTCGCCCGGCGCGCCCTCGGCCACGTCCCCGGCCTTCTGCTCCGTCACCTTGGCGCCCTTGGGGGCGGAGAAGTCGAAGGTCTTGTCGGCCGGCTTGGCGAAGGACACCTGGGTGAAGCGGACGTTCAGCACGGTGCTGCCGTCGACGGACTTCACCGCCACCGCCAGCGGCACCCCGTTGTCGGCGGCCACCGCGATCCGGACCTCGGCCAGCGTCGAACCGGACTGGGTGGGCTTCACGCTCAACTCGTAGGCGTTCTGCCCGGCCACCTTGGCCGTCCCGGCGACGGTCACCGAGGTGGTGCCGGCGCTCCCGGTCAGGAACTGCTTCGCGGCCTCCTGCGGGGTGGTCGGCAGCTCGGACAGCGGCGCCTTGCCGTGCTGCTCGGCGGCGGCCGCCCGCCCGGTCATGTGCACCGCGGAGTTGGACGAGCTGTCCCAGGCCCAGGCCTGGTCGCCGTTGCGGACCAGGGTGTAGCCGGCCATGTTCTCCAGCACGTCCACCCGCTGGCGGTCCGGGCCGTCCACCGCGACCCGCAGCGTCTGGTCCCCGCCGAGCAGGCCGAGCAGCTTGGACTGCGGGTCCGCGGTGGAGCCCCGGCCGTCACCGCCGTGCCCGCCGACCGCCCCGCCGAGGCCGCCGGCCGCGCCGAGCAGCTGGCCGGGCACCCCGAGGTCGGTGCTGATCGACACCGTCCCGGACAGCGTCTGGGTCTCCGACCCGAGCACCTTGGCGACCAGCTGCTCCGACGTCAGCGTCGGCAGGTCGGGCGCGCCGTCGGCGGCCAGCGCCGGGACCAGCCCCACCCCTGCGGCGATCACCGCGACCACCGCCACCGGCACCCCGGCGCGCATCAGGACGCGTCGCCGGGAGCGGTACGGCGCACCGCCGTCCAGATCGTCCCCCGCCGCCTTTTCGTTGGTCATGGCGTCCTCAACTCCTCCGCGAACACGTGTGATTGGCCTTGCCCGTCCATTAGAGGCCGCCGCGGCGCCGCCGTCATCGCCCTGTGGGGCCAGATCGGGTTGACCTTCTTGGGTACGCCGACCCTGAGACGGCCTCAGGGTTGTCTCCACCCGCGGTACCACCGCCTGGCGTAGGGTCGCGCCATGGACGGAACCGCCATGGACGCCAGCACCCCGCCGACCGAGAACGCGATGCGCCGAGCCCTGCGCCGCGCCCGGGACGGCGTCGCCCTCGACACGACCGAGGCCGCCGTGCTGCTCCAGGCCAGAGGCGACGACCTGCTGGACCTCTGTACGAGTGCCGCCAGGGTCCGGGACGCGGGCCTCGAAGCCGCCGGCCGTCCCGGCGTCATCACCTACTCCAAGAGCGTCTTCATCCCGCTCACCCGGCTCTGCCGCGACAAGTGCCACTACTGCACCTTCGTCACCGTCCCCGGCCGGCTGCGCCGGGAGGGCCACGGGATGTACATGTCCCCGGACGAGGTGCTGGACGTGGCCCGCCGGGGCGCCGAACTCGGCTGCAAGGAAGCCCTGATCACGCTCGGCGACAAGCCCGAGGACCGCTGGCCGGAGGCCCGCGAGTGGCTGGACGCGCACGGCTACGACGACACCATCGCCTATGTGCGCGCCATGTCGATCCGCATCCTGGAGGAGACCGGCCTGCTGCCGCACCTCAACCCCGGGGTGCTGAGCTGGACGGACTTCCAGCGGCTCAAGCCCGTCTCCGCCTCCATGGGCATGATGCTGGAGACCACCGCCACCCGGCTGTGGAGCGAGCCCGGCGGCCCGCACCACGGTTCCCCGGACAAGGAGCCGGCCGTCCGGCTGCGGGTGCTGGAGGACGCCGGGCGCAGCTCCGTCCCGTTCACCAGCGGCCTGCTGATCGGCATCGGCGAGACGTACCAGGAGCGCGCCGAGTCGCTGTTCGCGCTGCGCAAGGTCTCCCGCGCCTACCACGGCGTCCAGGAACTGATCCTGCAGAACTTCCGGGCCAAGCCGGACACCGCGATGCGCGGCATGCCGGACGCCGAACTGGACGAACTGGTGGCCACGGTGGCGGTGGCCCGGCACCTGATGGGCCCGGCCGCCTGCCTCCAGGCCCCGCCCAACCTGGTGGACGGCGAGTACGAGCGGCTGATCGCGGCCGGCATCGACGACTGGGGCGGGGTCTCCCCGCTCACCCCGGACCACGTCAACCCCGAGCGCCCCTGGCCGCAGATCGAGCGGCTGGCCGAGCGCTCGGCGGCGGCCGGCTTCGAACTGCGCGAGCGCCTCGCCGTCTACCCCGAGTACGTGCGCCGCGGCGAACCCTGGCTGGACCCGCGGGTGCTGCCGCACGTCCGCGCCCTGGCCGACCCCGCCACCGGCCTGGCCGACCCGGACGCGGTGGTCCGCGGCCTGCCCTGGCAGGAGCCCGAGGACCTGCCGGAGTCGTACGGCCGCACCGACCTGCACGCCACCATCGACACCGAGGGCCGCACCGGCGACCGCCGGGCCGACTTCGAGGACGTGTACGGCGACTGGGAGGTGCTGCGCGAGCAGGTGCTCGCGAAGGGCGCGCCCGAGCGCCTCGCCGGAGACCTGCGGGAGGCCCTCGCGGTGGCCGCCGACGACCCGACCGGACTGACCGACGACCAGGCGCTGGCCCTGTTCCACGCGGACGGCCCGGCCCTGGACGCGCTCTGCCGGATCGCCGACGACGTCCGCCGCGACACGGTCGGGGAGGACGTCACCTACTGCGTCACCCGGAACATCAACTTCACCAACGTCTGCTACACCGGCTGCCGCTTCTGCGCCTTCGCCCAGCGCCGCACCGACGCCGACGCCTACACCCTCTCCCTGGAGCAGGTCGCCGACCGGGCCGCGCAGGCCTGGGAGGTGGGCGCCACCGAGGTCTGCATGCAGGGCGGCATCCACCCGGACCTGCCCGGCACCGCCTACTTCGACATCGCCCGCGCGGTGAAGGAGCGGGTGCCCGGCATCCACGTGCACGCCTTCTCGCCCATGGAGGTCGTCAACGGCGCGACCCGCACCGGGCTGTCGATCCGGGACTGGCTGCAGCGGGCCAAGGAGTCGGGCCTGGACAGCATCCCCGGCACCGCCGCCGAGATCCTGGACGACGAGGTCCGCTGGGTGCTCACCAAGGGCAAGCTGCCGGCCGCCACCTGGGTCGAGGTGGTCACCACCGCGCACGAACTGGGCCTGCGCTCCTCGTCCACGATGATGTACGGGCACGTGGACACCCCGCAGCACTGGCTCGGCCACCTGCGGCTGCTCGCCGGGATCCAGCAACGGACCGGCGGCTTCACCGAGTTCGTGACCCTGCCGTTCATCCACACCAACGCGCCCGTCTACCTGGCCGGCATCGCCCGGCCCGGCCCGAGCGCCCGGGACAACCGCGCGGTGGTCGCGATGGCCCGGCTGCTGCTGCACCCGCACATCCCCAACATCCAGACCAGCTGGGTCAAGCTGGGCGCCGAGGGCGCGGCCGAGATGCTCCGCTCGGGCGCCAACGACCTCGGCGGCACGCTGATGGAGGAGACCATCTCGCGGATGGCCGGCTCGGCGTACGGCAGCTACAAGTCGGTGCGCGACCTCCAGGCGATCGCCGAGGCCGCGGGCCGCCCGCACCGCCAGCGCACCACCACCTACGGCGAGGTGCCGGCCGAGCGGCGGGCCGCGGCGCTGGCCTCGGACGGGCACCTGCCGGAGCTGCTGCCGGTGCTGGACTGAGACCCGTGCCGTCCCGGCCGCCGCCCGCACGGCGGCCGGGACGGGGGCACCGAACTCCCGGGGAGGGGCCGATTCGATCGGCTCTTCGAATACAGTGCCAGGGCGCGCTCCCGGCCGAGCGACGCGCGGACCCCACACCCGAGGAAAGGCGCCCCGTCGTGATGCCACTGTGGTCACGCGCCCAGCAGCAGGACTACCGCAGCCGGGTGCGGGGCTGTCTGCTCGGCGGTGCCGTCGGGGACGCGCTCGGCGCCGGCGTCGAGTTCGAGTCGCTGGAGAAGATCCGGGCCCAGCACGGCCCGCAGGGCGTCACCGGCTACGTCCCCGCGTACGGGCGCACCGGCGCCGTCACCGACGACACCCAGCTCAGCCTCTTCACCGTCGACGGGCTGATCCGCGCCCACATCCGGCGCGACACCGGCAGCTGGCACCCGCCCACCGACCTCCACCTGGCCTACCTGCGCTGGGCCGCCACCCAGCGCGACTGGGGCCCGGACGAGCGCCGCCCCGACCTCGGCTGGCTCGGCCGCGAGGAGTGGCTCTACGCCCAGCGCGCCCCCGGACAGGGCTGCCTGCCGGGCCTCAGCGGGGTCCACGCCGAGCGGCTCGGCACCCTGGAGGTCCCCAAGAACCCGCACTCCAAGGCCTGCGGCACGGTGGTGCGGGCGGCGCCCTTCGGGCTGCTCACCACCTGGGAGCCGGGCCTGGTGTTCCAACTCGCGGTGGAGTGCTCGGTGCTCACCCACGGCCACCCCACCGGATACCTCGCGGCGGGCGCGTTCGCGGTGATCGTCCAGTCCGTCGCCCGCGGCGGCACCCTGGAGGAGGGCGTCCACCTGGCGCTCGCGCTGCTCTCCGAGCGGCTGGCGCACGAGGAGACCACCGCCGCGCTGCGGGCCGCCCTGGACGCGGTGCGGGCCGGCGAGCCGTCCGCCGACCGGGTCGAGGCGCTGGGGGAGGGCTGGGTGGCCGAGGAGGCGCTGGCGATCGGCGTCTACTGCGCCCTGGTCGCCCACGACGTGCGCTCGGGCCTGCTGCTCGCGGTCAACCACTCCGGGGACAGCGACTCCACCGGCGCGATCTGCGGCAACCTGCTCGGGGCGCTGCACGGAGACACCGCGCTGCCGCCGGGCCTGCTGGCCGGGCTGGAAGGGCGCGGGGCGATCCTCGAACTCGCCGACGACTTCGTGCTGGAGCTGGTGCACGGCACCGAACTGCACGACCGGCGGACCCCGGAGGGCGCCAACTGGGCCACCCGCTACCCGGTGACGGGCTGAGCGACCCGGGACCCCGGAACGGGAGTTGCCCGTAGCGGTGGCCGCCGCCGAGGGCGACGGCCACCGCTACGGGCAACTGGTCCGAGTGCGGAACCGGGCGGGAGGATCAGTCCGGGAGGCCGCCGAAGGCACCGTCCCCCACCGCCGAGGCGAAGGCGTTCCAGGCATCGGCCGAGAAGCGCAGCTGGGGCCCCCTGGGGTCCTTGGAGTCCCGGACGGCCACCTCCCCCGCGCCTGGGACGGCGATCTCCACACAGGCGCCTTGGCCCCCGCTGTGACTGCTCTTGCGCCAACGGGTTCCGTACTCGGACGGGGTGATCATTCGTGGAATTCCTTCTCGATGTCGGCTATCAGCGACCGGCTCTCCGCGACACCGAGTGCGGCCGCTCTCAGGTAGTCGTACAGACCGGTATAGCGGCGCACGTCCGCCTCCTTCTCCAGGTACAGATCGCTCGTCACACCTTCGAAGTAGACAACTGTGGAATCGGCTGACTCCGGGAACTCCAGCAGCGAGAATGTCCCGGTCATGCCGGGATGGGCGCCGTGCGAGAACGGGATCACCTGGATGGTGATGTTCGCGCGCTGGCTGAGCTCCAGCATCTGTTGCAACTGCTGGGCCATCACGGCCTTGCTGCCGACCTCGCGGCGCAGCACCGCCTCGTCTATGACGGTCCACAGGCTGCCCAGCTGGTTCTCGCCGTGGATGCGCTCCTGGCGCTTCATCCGGACCTGCACCCGGCGCTGCACGGCGACCGCGTCGGTGTCCGGCTGGGTGCCCTCGACCACGGCCTGGGCGTAGTGCTCGGTCTGCAGCAGGCCGGGGACGAAGGAGGACTCGTACGCGCGGATCGAGGAGGCCTCGGCCTCCAGTCCGATGTAGACGCTGTACGGGGTCGGCATGTCGTTGAAGTCGTGCCACCATCCGCGCTGGCGCGACTCCTTGGCCATCTCCATCAGGCTGGCGCGCAGCTGGTCGTCGGGCACGTTGTAGACGTCGCAGAGGTCGCGCACATCGCGCTGGCTGATGCTGCGGCGGCCGTTCTCCAGCCGGCTGATCTTCGACTGGGAGACCATCAGCCGGCCGGCGACCTCCTCGGCCGTCATGCCCAGGCCCTCGCGGAGCTTGCGCAGCTCCGAACCGAGGCGCCGGCGGCGCACGGTGGGATTGACGTTGGCGGACACTTCGACCTCCGGCCGGACCTCTGGTGCTCGTTGGAGCGGCAGCCCTCGGAACACTTCGGACATTGGGACCAACCCCCCTGACTTGGAGCAGCATGTCACCTTGGGCCAGGTCGGCGCCGGGGAATCACAGCAGCGCGGTAGCACAGATCATCGGAAAAGCACTTCCGCGAGACAGCGAAAGCCCCCAGGTGGTAATGCGGCTCGGACGACTCGGACAGGTACTGCGGAGGCCGCCCCCGGACCGGCCCGCACCTGCCCCGGCAGGTGCGGGGGCGGGCGGTTGCCGGGCGTCCGGGGACGGCGAAGGGGCGGTCGCCGGGCGACTCGCGTCGCGGGGCGACCGCCCCTCGGTGCTGTTGGTGGTGCCGGTGGTGCCGGTGGCACCGGTGGTGCGTCGGGGCGCTCAGCGCCTTCGGGCGGTGCGAGGGGGACGGTGTGCGCCGCCGGGTGCGCGGCCGGTGGTGTCGGGCGCCGTGGTGGCTGCCCGCCGGGCCGTGCGGACCGCTGCGGCCGTCGAAGCCCTCCAGGACTTCCCGGCCCTCGTGCCCTCCCGGGGTCTGCTGCCCTCCCCGGTTCTGGTGCGCCCCCGGGGTCCGGTGCACCCCCGGGGTCCGGTGCCCTCCCGGGTCAGCGGACGCCGACCCGGGAGGCGGGGACCCGCCCGCCCGAACCCCGGCCCGCCGTACGGGCGCCGGGGCGGCCGGCAGCGGCCCCGGAACCCTGGGAAGAACGGTTCTGCTGCGCCGGCAGGCCGTTCTGCACGTCCATCACGGCGTGCGCGACCATCCCGCCCAGCGGGTCGTACCGGATCAGGTCGCGCAACCGCGACCGCGAGGACCGGCCCTCGTTGCCCGGGTACAGGTGCTTGCCCAGCCCGACCGAGTGGGCGAGCGCGGCGAGCGCGGCCGTCCGCGGATCCGGCGGAACACCGGTGCGGATCGCGGTGTCCAGCCGCTGCTTGATCGCGGCGTTGGTGCAGTCGTCGGACGCCTGGTACCGGGTCGTCGGCAGCACCCCGCACACCTGGCCCGGCACGGCCGTGACCATGCCGCAGCGCTCCAGGTGCGCCAGATAGGTCTGCCGCAGCCCCAGCCGGGGCCCGCCGATCCAGTGCGCCGCGCGGACCGGACTGCCGCGTCGGCGCAGCAGTTCCAGTGCGTGGTCAAGGGTCGGGTCGCCGGTCGGTCGTGCGAGCACGACGGCGATCCGGTCTCCCTCCGGTACGATCCGTCCGGCCAGGGACAGCTCGACGAGCTGCGCCCCGGCGAGTCCGAGGTCGAGGGTCTGCGGCTGCGCCGTGGTACCCGTGGTCGGGTCCAAAGCGAGCAGCAAGAGTTCCTCGGGAACAGTTCTGCGGCTCTTGCCCATCCAAGCCTCCCCGCGTGGATGAGAGACAGGGTGACGCCTCTCACACGGGCTTGTCGAGTACGCCTCCGAATCGTGACCTTGCGGTGAAGGTGCGGAACCGGCGGCGGCGGGCCTTGCGTCTGATCGGTGAACAGGCCGCGGCGCGACCGGGTGGCGACAATAAGCGCCGGTCGGGCGGGGTGTGTGCGGCCGGAACGGCCGCCGGTGGCGGAGACTGTACAGGTACACGGGGCGGGGCGTCGGCTTCCCGAAATCGGGTTCGCCGGTGCCCCGCCGGGCGTTGAGGAGGCTGGGATACGTGGGCGAGTCCCCCGACAGGGTGCTGAGGGACGGCGACGAGCGGCAGCGCGACCGCGAGCGCGAACGGACCGGTACGGCGGCGTCGGCCGCCGGGCCGGCCGAGGGCGGCTCCGGTACGGCTGCTGACGGGCCGTCGGCAACGGCCGCCGACGAGGCGACCGCCGAGACCTCCTCCGACACCTCCTCGGACAGCCCCGCGGAGGCCTCCGGCGAGGCGGCCCCGAAGGCGCCCGCCGACGCTCCGGAGGCGGCGCCCAAGGGCGGCTCGACCGTACAGCTCCGCGTCCGGGATGTGGACAGCCGGACGACGATGCTGCGGCTGCCGGTGGACAACAGCACCACCGCGCTGCGGCTGCCCGACGAGCTGGTGAAGGCCGCCGGCAAGGGGAGTTCCGAAGGTGGGGAGGGGGAGAAGGCGACGTCGCCGGAAACCGCGGAGGAGACCGAGCCCGCCGGGCGTCCGGTCGCCGCCGACCCGCGTCTCGCCATGCGGACGGGTGCCACGGCGGCCGGGAAGGCCGGGCGGAAGGCGGCCGAGCCGTCCGGGGAGACCGGCTCCGAGGGCGGCTCCGAGGGCGGCCCGGGGTCCTCGGCCGCACCGGCCGGGACCGCGGACGAGGCGGAGAAGGCGGCCGACGAAGCGGCCGACGAAGCGGCCGACGAAGCGGCCGACGAAGCGGCCGACAACGCCGACAACGCCGACAACGCCGACAACGCCGACAACGCCGACAACGCCGACAACGCCGACAACGCCGACAACGCCGACAACGCCGACAACGCTCGTAACACGGACAACGCCCGCAAGGCCGACGGCACCGACGGGGCCGGCGGCGCGGAGCGGACCGGGAAGGCCGAGCAGACCGGCTCCGCCGAGAAGAGCGAGCAGACCGAGAAGACCGGGAAGACCGGGGACGCCGGAACCGAGGACGACCCGGAGGACACCGGGGACGCCGAGGACGCCGACGCCGAGGACGCTCCCGCCATCGGCTCCGTGACCCTCGCGCTGACCAGGACCGGGCAGCCCGGTCAGCGGCCGGACCGGGCCGAGAAGCTGGAGAAGCCCGCGCCGCCGCGCGCCTCCGCCGCGGGCACCGCCGCCCCGGCCGGCACCGTGCCGGAGCCGAAGCCCGAGCCGCGTCCGGAGCCCGGGCCCGTTCCCGAGCCGGAGCCGACCCCCGGCCCGACGCCGCTGCCGAAGCCGGCCCCCGTGCCCGCGCCCGTGCCGGCCCCGAAGCCGCTGCCGGAGCCCGACCCGCGGCCGGTGCCGCCGGTCCCGCCGCTGCCCAAGCCCGAGCCGCTGCCCGCCCCGGAGCCGCTGCCGTCGCCGGAGAACACCGCCGAGGCGATGGAGGTCCTGGCCTCCCTCAACGCCCGCCCGGTCTCACCGCTGCGGCGCGCCCTCAAGCGGGTGACCATCTGGACGGTCTTCCTCGCCGTGGTGCTCGGCGCGCTCGCGGTGGCCCAGCTGCTGCGCCCGCTGCCCGACCCCAAGCTGAAGATGACCGCCGCGGGCAGCTACAGCTTCTCCGGCGACGTGCTCGACCTCGCCTGGCCGGCCAAGGGCCAGTCCGCCGCCGAGGTGGTCGGCGTCGGCAGCCTCGGCAGCTCGGGCCAGGAGACGCCGTCCTCGATCGCCAGTGTCACCAAGGTGATGAACGCCTACCTGATCCTGCAGAAGTTCCCCCTGAAGAAGGGGGAGAGCGGCCCGAAGATCACCGTCGACAAGCAGGCCGCGCAGGAGTCCGGCAACGTCGACGAGTCCCGGGTGACGCTCACCGAGGGCCAGGTGCTCACCGAGTACCAGGCACTGGAACTGCTGATGCTGCCCTCGGCCAACAACGTGGCCCGGCTGCTCGCCCGCTTCCACTCCGGCTCCGAGGCCGAGTTCGTCAAGCTGATGAACGACACCTCGGCCAAGTTCGGCATGGCCAACACCATCTACGCCGACCCGGCGGGTTTCAGCGCGGACACCAAGTCCACCGCCAAGGACCAGCTGAAGCTGGCCGAGCAGGTCATGCAGGACGAGATCTTCCGGCAGATCGTCTCCACCCCGGAGACCAACTTCAACAACGCGAAGATCTCCAACACCAACAACCTGATCAACCCGAAGACCGGCGTCATCGGCGTCAAGACCGGCTCCAGCACCCCGGCCGGCGGCTGCCTGATGTGGGCCGCCTACAAGGAGATCGGCGGTGTGCAGCGGCTGATCCTCGGCGTCACGCTGGGCCAGCAGGCCACCTCGCCCAACCCGGGCGACGGCATCCTGCCGACCGTGCTGAAGGTCAGCGGCAAGCAGATCCAGGCCGCGCAGAACGGCGTGACCGGCCAGGTCGTGGTGAAGAAGGGGGACGTCGTCGGCTCGGTGGAGGACGGGCTCGGCGGCAAGGTCGCGGTCGTCGCGACCAAGGACCTGGTGGTGGCGGGCTTCCCCGGCATCTCCGGCACGGTCACCCTGGACACCTCGAAGATCGACCACAGGGGGACGGCCGGCATGGAGGTCGGCGTGCTGCGGGTGGGCGCGGGCGACGGCAAGGCGGAGGTCCCGGTGGCCCTCCAGTCCGACCTGAACCCGCCGTCCATCCAGTCCCGGCTGCTGCGCACGCTGTGAGCCGTCGAGCCGTCGAGCCGTCGAGCCGTCGAGCCGCTGGGCCGCCGAGTTGCTGAGCCACTGAGCCGCTGAGGCATCGAAGGAGGAAGGGGAGCCGGTCCGCACCGGCTCCCCTTCCTCCTTTTCCTCCTTCTCCGCCGGGGCTAGGCGTCCCGGTCGAGCAGCGCGAGCGTGAGACCGCCGAGCGGCGTCACCCGGTCCGGGTCGCCGTACTGGGCGCGGAGCACCTGCGCCTGGTCCGTGGGCATCGCGCCCAGCGGGTCCTGGGTGTCGCCGAGGACCAGCAGCCAGATCCGGGACACCCCGCCCAGGCAGTCCGCCGGCTGCGGGCAGGGCATCGGCGAGAGCTCCCCGGCGTCGTCGGCGCTCTGCGCGACGAAGACCGGATAGGGGCGCACGTCCGAGGGCAGGTAGTAGTCGACGCCGGGCCAGGCCAGCGCCCAGGACTGGTCGCCCAGCGGGGCCGCCATCCCGTCCCCGGAGCGGTAGCCGGCCGAGATCTCCCGGGCCGCCGCCTTGAACGGCTCCTCCGAGCCGTTGTGCGAGCCCACGTACCGAACCTCGGGCTGCCGCGGCAGCGACGCCACGGCCGGTACCGCGAGCAGCCCGACCGTCAGCAGCCCGGCCGCCGCGACGGCCCCCCGGGGGGCCCGGCCGCGTCGCCGGGCCAGGGCCGCCGCCGCGCCGTACAGCGCCCCGGCGCCGCCGCCGGCCAGCACCGCCCAGGCGGGCACCGTGAACAGCAGGTACCGCCCGAGGAAGTACGAGGTGTCGGTCAGGCGGGACACCAGCCAGACGCCCACCACCGGCAGTTCCGCGAGCAGCAGCGCCTGCCAGGCCCGGATCCGCCGGCCGGGCAGCGCCAGTGCCAGCAGCGCCAGCGGGACGAAGGCGTAGAACACGACGTCCGAGCCGAACAGGCGCTCCCCGAAGTAGGCGAGGCCGCGCAGGGAGGGGGTCGGTATCCAGCCCAGCTGCCGGTCCGACTGCCGGCTGCCCAGCAGCACCACCGGCAGCACCGGCAGCGCCGCCACCGCGACCGCCACCGGGTAGTGCCACAGCAGTCGCCGGTCCGTCTCCGGTCGGGTGCGCCACAGGTGCAGCGCCAGGAGCGCCACCTGCCCGGCGACCGTGCTGAAGGACACCAGGTGCCCGGCGCCGGCCAGCGCCATGGCCACGCAGTACGGCGCCCAGCGCCGCCAGGTCGGCCGCTCCAGCGCCCGCAGCAGGAAGTACGAGGCCGCCGCGATCGCGCAGGTAACCAGCGCGTAGGAGCGCGCCTCCTGGGCGTAGCGGGAGATCTCCGGGGGGACGGAGAACAGCAGTCCGGCCCCGACCGCCGCCACCCTGCTGCCGAACAGCCGCTCGGCGGTGAGCGCCACGAACGCCGCCGCCCCGGCCATCGCCAGCACGGAGGGTATTCGCAGCGAGACCGTCGAGTCGCCGAACACCGCCGTCCAGCCGTGCATCAGCAGGTAGTACGCGCCGTTGCTGGCGTCGACGTGCTGGAGCAGCCGCAGCAGGTCCCCCAGGGAGCGGGTGGCCACCGTCCAGGTCGCCATCTCGTCCCGCCACAGGTCCGGCGTCCCCAGCCGGTACCCGCCCACCGCCAGCATGACCACCGAGGGCCACACCCACACCTGCCCCAACAGCCGGCCCACCGGGTGCACAGCAGGTTTCATCAGGTCCTTCGTCTCCTTAGCGAGGCGTTCCGGGGCGGATCCCACCCTGCCCGGCAGGCTACTTGAACCGCCCTGACGCCCCGTCGGCCGCCCGTACCCCGCCCGCACCCCCTCCGTCACCCCGCGCCCCACCCCTGATCCGGTACGCTGTGAGCGGCCTGGTAGCACCCGGGCCGCGCCTCAGTAGCTCAGGGGATAGAGCACGGCTCTCCTAAAGCCGGTGTCGCAGGTTCGAATCCTGCCTGGGGCACAGCGAACAAGCAGGTCACAGGCCCTCCGCCCACTCCGGGCGGGGGCCTGCGGCGTTCCCGGGCCCGGCGCCGCCCGCTGGCTCGCCGCCCGCTGCCCGCCGCCGACCGCCGGGTGCGACCGGCGGCGGGCGGACCGGCCGGCGTCAGGGGCGGCGTACCTCTCCGGGAGGAGACGGCGGAGGCCGCCGTGCGCCCACGGTTTGATCATGAAACAGACCTCGTGCCGACGGGGCGCGGCCGCCGCGCTCCTAGGCTCGTCGAGACCCCTGCCGGAGCACCGTTCCCGGTCAGGGCGGACGAGCCGGGGAACCATGACGACCTACCGATACACCGTGGCCGAGCTGCGCGGCCAGCTGCGCCAACTGCTCCTGAGCGGCGCCGCGATCGCCCTGGGGGTGGCCTTCCTGATCGCCTCCGTCAGCGGCAGCGGGGCGCTGGTGGACTCCTACAGCCAGACCGCGGCCGCCGAGGTCGGCCCCGGCGACATCCAGGTGACCGGGAAGGCCGCGGCCGGCGGGCTGGACGCGGCCGCCGCCGAGCGGGTGCGGCAGACCCCCGGGGTGGCCGCGGTGGCCCCTCGGCTGACCGGCAGGAGCGCCGTGCTGGCCGCCGACGGGCGGCCGCTCGACCGGACCGCCGCGGTCAGCGCCGTCGCCGAGGACCCGGCGCTGCGATGGCAACTGCTCAAGGACGGCCGCTGGCCCGCCGGCCCCGGCGAGGTGCTGCTCGACACCGGGACCGCGCACCGGCTGGACGCCGCCGTGGGCGCCGAGGTCCACCTGACCCGGGCCGACGGCACCGCCGCCACCGCCCGGCTGGTCGGCACCCTGGACGAGCGGGGCGCCCCGAGCCTCGCCGGAGCCCCGATCATCGGCGTCCCGGCGAGCGCGGTCGCCGGCTACGCGACCGGCGTCACCACCGACCGACTCGACGTCAGGGCCACCCCCGGCGCCTCCCGGACCGGGACCGTCGACGCCCTGCGCGCCGCCCTCGGCGCCGACGCCCAGGTGCACACCCGCGCGGCCTCGGTCACCGAGGCGACCCGGCAGAGCAGCACCATGTACGGCGTGGTGCTGGTCGCCGCGCTCTCCTTCGTCCTGATCGCGCTCGCGGTGGCGCGGATGGTGGTCGGCAACACCTTCACGGTCGTGCTCGCCCAGCGGACCCGCCAGCTCGCCCTGCTGCGCTGCGTGGGCGCCGACCGGCAGCAGCTGCGCCGGCTGATCCGCCGCCAGGGACTGCTGCTCGGGGCGGGCGCCTCGGCGGCGGGCGTGCTGCTGGGGGTCGCCCTCGGTGCGCTCGGCACGGCCGTGGTCGGCGGGCTCGACCTCGGACCGGTGCACCTGTCGCTGATGCCCTCCCCGCTGACCTGCCTGCTGGCCGGACTGTTCGGCGTGCTGCTGACCCTGCTGGCCGTACGCGGCCCGGCGAAGGCCGCCGCGGCCGTGCCGCCGATCGCCGCGCTCGGCGGCACCCCCGCGCCGGCCGGCGGGGCGGCCAGGGCGCGGGCCGCGGTGTGGACCTCCGGGCTGCTGCTCGCGGGCACGGTGCTGCTGGTGGCCGGGGCGCTGACCCCGCCGCCGCTGTCGCTGCTCGCCGTCACCGTCGGTGCCATCGCCAACTTCTTCGGGGTGCTGCGGCTGTCCCACCGGGTACTGCCCGCGGTCGTCGCCGTACTGGGCCGCCCCGCCCGCAGGCTCGGCGGGACGGCCGGCCGGCTCGCCACCCAGCAGCTGCGGCTCAACCCCGGCCGCACCGGGGCCACCGGCTCGGCGCTGCTGCTCGGCGTGACCGTGATGGTCGGCGCGGTCACCGCGCTCGACATCACCTCGCAGTCGCTGGTGCCGGTGATGTCCGCGCGCCAGCCCGGCGTCTTCTCGGCGGCCGCCACCGGCGGCGGCGCCCTGCCCGCCGGGGCACTCGGTGCCCTCGGCGCCGACCACGGGCTGACCGTCACCCCGGTCCGCTCGGCCACCGTCGACCTCGACGGCCGGCCCACCGTGGTCGCCGCCGTCGACCCCACCCGGCTCAACTCCTCGACGGACGACGTGGACCGGGCCCGCGCACTCACCGAGGGCACCGCGCTGAGCGGACTCGGCGAGACCGGGGTGCGGCGGGCCGGCGGCGTCGAGCTGAGGCTCCAACCCGGCCGCAGCAGCCTGCCGTTCACCCTGCAGAGCGGCGCCACCCTGCTGGTGACGCCCACGACCCTGGACCGCCTCGCTCCCGGCGCGCCCGTCACCACGGCCTGGATCTCCCCGGCCGCCGCCGGCGACGACCGGCCGACCGCCCGCCGGGCCCTGGACCGCGCCCTCGCCGACCACCCGCAGGTGACCGTCGCCGACACGGCCGCCCAGGCGGACACCCTGCGCTCGCTGCTGGACCGGCTGAAGACCGTCAGCATGGCCCTGCTGTCCTTCTCCGTCGCCATCGCCGGCCTGGGCGTCGCGGCCACCCTGATGCTCAGCATCAGCGAACGCTCCCGCGAGATCGGCATGCTGCGCGCGATCGGGATGTCGCGCGAGCAACTGCGCCGGATGCTCACCCTGGAGGCGCTGCTGCTCTCCCTGGCCGGCGCGCTGGTCGGCACCGGCCTGGGCGTCGCCTACGGCTGGGCGGCCGCCCGCTCGATCACCTCGACGCTGGGAACGGTCGGCACCCCGCCGGTCCTGCCGGTGCTGGCCGCCCTGACCCTGACCGTCCTGGTCGGCCTGGCCGCCGCGGTGCTGCCGGCCCGCCGGGTCGGCCGGATGACCGCGGTGGCGGCGATGCGCGCCTCCTGACCGGGCCGTGGCCGGTGCGCCGGAGCCGACCGCGCCCCCGTGCCCCGACGCTCCCGGCCGGGGTGGCCGGCCGGGGTGGCCGCCGAGGTGCGTCAGGCCAGGGTGAAGCGGGCTCGGGGGGCCTGCGGGCGGGCGGTGGCGAGGGCGAGGTCGGCGAGGAGGGACTCGGTTTCGCGGGTGCGGCGCAGGACGTCCGGGTCGAGGTCGACGACGACGAGTTCGCGCCGGTCCTCGCTCGCTTCGGCGATCAGCCGGCCGTCCGGGCCCCAGACCGCGCTGCCGCCGCAGGTGTGCCAGCCGCCGGTGCGGCCGATGTGGTTGGCGAGCACCGTGTAGAGGGTGTTGTCGAGCGCGCGGGCCGGGAACCAGGTGCGGGACTCGTGGTGGCCGTGTCCCATGCTGAACAGCGCGCCGACCAGGTACGCGTGGCAGCCGTCGAGCGCGGCGGCCCGGGCGTGCTCGGGGAAGCCGGAGTCGTAGCAGACGCCGAGCCCGAGCCGCCAGCCGTCCAGCTCCAGGGTGCAGCCGGCCGTCCCGGGGCGGTAGTGCTCGCGTTCGGTCATGAACAGGTGCTGCTTGTCGTAGCGGGTGACGAACTCGCCGTCCGGGCCCAGGACGAGGGCGGAGACGCGCAGGTCGGCGCCGTCCCGTACGGCGGCGCCGACGATGGCGGCGGTGCCGGTCTCGCGGCAGGCCTCGGCGATCGGCGTGAGGCGCGGATCGCCGGTCTGGACGGCGTACTTGACGGGGTCGGCGCTGATCAGCTCGGGCTCGTACCCGGAGAGGACCTTCTCCGCGAACAGCACCAGCCGGGCGCCGGCCCGGGCGGCCTCGCGGATCAGTTCGGCGGCCTGGGCGACGTTGGCGGGTATGTCACCGGCCACGGCCTGGGCCTGGACGGTGGCGATCCGCAGCGGGCGCACGGGGTAACCGGCGGGCGCGGCGGAGGAGATGGGGGCGGTGGGGGCGGTGGTGTCGGGCATGGCCGCCACGCTAGCGCGGTGGTCGGCGGTGGTCGGCGGTGGTCGGCGGTGGTCGGCGGTGGTCGGCGGTGGTCGGCGGTGGTGGCCGGTGGTGGCCGGGAGCGGGCCGTGGGGTGACGAGGCCTCAGCGGACGGTCTCGTCGGCCCGGCCGGACGGGTCGCCCGGGACCTCCTCCGGCGGGCCGTGCGGCCCGTCCTCGTCCAGCGGGGCGGCCGTGCGCGAGGAGCGCCCGCCCGACACGACGACCCGCTGGACCCGGTCCCTGGTGCGCCAGTTGACCCGCCGTACGTCCCGGGCCAGGGCGCCGGGGCGCCAGACCTGGATCACGGCGGTCACGGTGCCCAGCACGATGCCGGCGGCCAGCCAGCCGGCCAGGACGTCGCTGGGCCAGTGCACCCCGAGCGCGATCCGGGTCCAGCCGATGGTCAGCACCGTGGCCGCCGCCACCAGGCAGGCGGCGGTGCGGCCGCGCCGGCCGACCCGGTACCAGAGCAGGCCGACCAGGACGGCGCAGGTGATCGCCGAGGCCATGGCGTGCCCGGAGGGGAAGGCCGGGCCGTCGGCGTGCGAGACCGGATCGGTGAAGGAGGGGCGGCTGCGGCCGAAGGCCAGCTTCAGCGCCCACTGGGCGCCCCAGCCGACCAGCGCCTGGGCGGCCACCCAGCCGGCCAGCACCCGTGCGCCGATCAACCAGAGCCACCCGGCGGCGATTCCGAGCAGCATCCGCATCGTGACGGTGCCGCCGATGTCCGAGAGCGTCTGCACGGAGGCGGTCCACACCCGGTGTTCCCGGGCGTAGGTGTGCAGTTCGCCGATCCACTCCTGGTCGAAGCGGACCAGCGGGTGCCACTGGCCGGTCACCGGAGCGGCCAGCAGGCCGAACAGTGCGGCACAGCCCAGCGCGAGCGCGGTGTCCCGAAGGAGACTGCGGTTACGCGCAGTGAGGCGGTTCGTGCCGTTGGTCAGGTGCATGACTGACACCTTCCCAGTGTCCCGTGCCGGGCAAGAGCCGGAGTGATAGCGATTCGGCATCGTTTGTGAGGAGGACCTGCGTGTGCCGGGGTGCGTGCGGCCGCGGAAAGCGGGGAACGCGGGGAACGTCGGCGGCCGTTCGCGGGTTCAACGGGTGGGCGGCGGCAGCGTGTCGGTCGAGTGAAGACATCGCTCCCGGGATAGTTGGCCGATGGTACGGGACGCGTCCGACCGGTCACTCAGCGTTCGAGGCCGGGGTGAAAACCGGCAGGATACTGCATCGCCGGGAAGAATCTGAGTGACTTGGGAATGTTGTCCGGATTCTGTTCGTTGGATCGTTACGTGTGTGCCTCCAGGGGCCCGCACTTCTTGCCCTCACGAGGCAGGCAGGCAGACCTCGGCAATACCAGCAAAGGGAGCAAGCATGGCCACCCGTGCCGTCGTTCGCGACAGGGCCGACCGGAGTCGCGCGGCCCGCCCGACCAACCTTGAGGCCGACCGCGACCTGGTCGGCATGTACCTCGACGAGATCGCCAGGACACCCCTGCTCGATGCCGCCGAGGAGGTCGAGCTCTCGCTGCGGATCGAGGCCGGCGTGTACGCCCAGCACCTGATGGACGAGGGCGGACTCCCCGACGGCGTCACGCGCGAGGAGCTGGAGACGATAGCCGCCGACGCCGAGCGCGCCAAGGACGTCTTCATCCGGTCCAACCTCCGGCTCGTGGTCGCCGTCGCCCGTCGCTACCCGCGCAGCGGCCTGCCGCTGCTGGACCTCATCCAGGAGGGCAACGCGGGCCTGGTGCGCGCCGTCGAGAAGTTCGACTACGCCAAGGGCTTCAAGTTCTCCACGTACGCGACGTGGTGGATCCGGCAGGCGATCACCCGGTCCATCGCCGACCAGTCCCGCACCATCCGGCTGCCCGTGCACCTGGTGGAGGAGCTCGGGCGGATCCGGCGGGTGCAGCGGGAGAAGTCCAAGGAGCTGGGCCGTGAGGCGGAGCCGGCCGAGATAGCGGCCGAGCTGGACACCACCGAGGCCCGGATCAAGGACGTGCTGGACTGGGCGCGCGACCCGGTCAGCCTCAACATGTCGGTCGACGACGAGGGCGAGACCCAGTTCGGTGACCTCGTCGAGGACACCGGGGCCACGTCCCCCGAGGACGCCGTGATGGTCATGCTCCGCCGTGAGGAACTGGACGACCTGATCGGGCGGTTGGACGACCGCACCGCCTCGATCATCCGCTCCCGCTACGGAATGGAGGACGGCCGCGAGCGCACCCTCACCGAGGTGGGCAAGCAGCACGGCCTCACCCGCGAGCGGATCCGCCAGATCGAGAAGCACGCGCTGGCCGAGCTGAAGAAGATCGCCGACCACGCGGGCTTCGAAGCCGCCTGACAGGCCACCCGACAGGCCACCCGACAGGCCACCCGGGCAGTTCCGCCTGGCAGGCCGCCCGACAGCCCGTCCGACGGGCCGGCCGGGCCCGCTGGCCGAGCCCTCATCCGGGCCCTGGCGCGGAGCGTTCCGCACCGGGGCCCGAGGCGTGCCGCGGGGCTCTTAGGCTGGAGGGGAGGGACGAGTGGACGGAGTGGACGGCGTGAGCGAGCAGGGGCAGGAAAAGGGCCAGGAGCGGGACCGGGCGCAGGAGCCCCGGGAGGCTGCGGTCGCCAAGGCCCGGCTGGTCTTCCGGGACCCGTTGGACCAGCAGTCCAGCGACGACACCGATGCGGGCTGGGGTGCCCGCCCCGGGACGGGGGAGGGTGGTGGACGGGGGCTGGACTGGTACCTGAGCCAGCGCCCGCCGCACCACGGGGGCTGAGGAACGGGGACCGTGCGCCGACCGGCACCCGTCGGTCAGCGCAGCGGCGCGACCAGCGCGTCGCGGATCTCGGTCAGCAGGGTGACCTCCTTGGCTTCGAGGTCCGCCGCCTTCTCGGCGAGGGTCTTGCGGTGGGCCGCCAGCTTGTTCATGGGCACGATCAGAACGAAGTAGACGACCGCCGCGGTGATCAGGAACTGGATTGCGGCGCTGAGCACCGATCCCCACAGGATGAGGATTCCGGACGTGACCTCGCCGGTCGGGCTCACCTCGCAGGGCCCCTTGAGGCAGGAACTGTAGGACGCGAGGTCCTTCGTCCCGAAGACGCCGACGAGTGGATTGATCACGCCCTTGACGAAGGCGTTGACGATGTTGGTGAAAGCCGCGCCGATGACCACGGCCACGGCGAGGTCGATGACATTTCCACGCAGCAGGAATTCCTTGAAGCCCTTCATGCCGCCTCGAACGACGAAGTCGCCCCCCGGTTACGGGTGATCTTCCGCAGTCCCGGATTGACAACCCGTCCGGCCCAGCGCGCCCCCCTGGGGCGGCGGCAGACCGGCCCGCGCGGGCCCCAGCGCCAGCGCCGCCGCCACCGCGAGCAGCACCAGGACGGGCACCCCGGCCCGCCGTCGCACCGCACTGCGCCAGCGGTGCCACCCGCCGCACCCGCGCCGGATCGGCGGGAAGCCCGGCAGCTCCTGCCGGGGCGGCACGGCGGGCGCGGGCAGCGGGAGGGGTAGGGGCAGGGAGAAGTTCGCGGTCGTCATCGACGCACCTCCGGAGTGTCGGCGGCCCGGCCCCTCGCGGACCGGATGCCCACACGATGAGCGTTTCCGGCGAACTCGGACAGCAATTTCCCCAGGCCTGTGGACAACCGGGCCCTGTGGACAACTTCGTTCACCCGCACGAGTTGCTCCGGCCCGTCCGGGGTGACGGAAAGCCCATGGGGCCGCAGCGGGGCAAGAAGGGGAGGAGGGGGGAAGCGGGGGAAGAGGGGAAAGCGGGGAGGCCGACGGCCGGAGCCGACGGGAACGCGGAAAGGCCCGCCGTCCCCGCGTGGAAGCGGGGCCGACGGGCCTCTCCGAGGTCTGCGGGCCGTCCCGGGCCGATGGCCCGGTGCCGAGGTCAGCTCGCGGCGGGAGCCGGGCTGGACGACGACGAGGAGCCGGAGCTCGACGACGAGGACGAAGCCGAGGAGGACGTGGACGTGGCGGACGACGTCGAGGGGGTCGACGACGACCCGGCGCCCACCGTGCTGCTGGAGGACGAGCGGCTGTCGGTCCGGTAGAAGCCGGAGCCCTTGAACACGACGCCCACGGCCGAGAAGACCTTGCGGAGTCGTCCCTGGCAGTCGGGGCACGTGGTCAGCGCCTCGTCGGTGAACTTCTGCACCGCCTCCAGGCCGTTGCCGCACTCGGTGCACTGGTACTGGTACGTGGGCACTTGTCTTCCTCCTGGCACTCTCGCCTGATGAGTGCTAACGATGGTCAATGATGCGGCATTCCGCGGGATCAGTCCAGCGACTCCGGTGTGAGATGGGCCGGGCCCGGCCACCGGACCGCCTCCCGCTCAGCCCTTGGCCGCGCCCACCAGCCGTCCGGCACCGCCGTGCTCCGCCGGGACGTCGCCCGAACCCCGGGCCGGAGCGGTGCCCGCGACGGCCGCCCCGGGTCCCGGTGCCACCAGCAGGTGCCGCAGCGAGAGCAGCACGATCAGCCCCAGTCCGGCCCCGGCCACCGGCACCAGGAACCCGGTCGAGGGCCCGTGCCCGTCGACAAGCCGGCCCGCCGCCATCGAGCCGACGGCCAGCCCCAGCCCGATCGCGCCGGTCAGCCAGGTGAAGGCCTCCGTCTTGGCCCCGTCCGCGACCAGCGTCTCGACCAGGGTGTAGCCGCTGATCAGGGTCGGCGCGATGGCCAGTCCGCAGACCAGCCCGGCGACGGTCAGCGCGACCAGGTTGGGCATCGCCCACAGCACCGAGCAGCCCAGCACCAGCAGGGTGTAGCTGATCAGCATCCGCTGCTGCACCGGCCGCCGCCAGGCGATCACGCCGTACAGCACGCCGGCCAGCATCGAGCCGCCGGCGAAGATCCCGTACACGGTGCCGCCGGCGTCGTGCTGCCCGACCGAGTCGGCGAAGGCGTTCACCGACACCTGCATGCCGCCGAACACCGCGCCGACCCCGAGGAAGGTCCCGGCCAGCAGGCGGACGCCGGGGGAGGCGAGCGCCGAGGCGCGCTTGGTGCCGGGCTGCGGCACGATCCGGGCCGGGGCGGTGCGCCGCTGGGCGGCGAAGGCCAGGCCGCCGACGAGGGTCAGCGCGGCCTCGGCGACCAGGGCGGTGGCCGGGTTGGCGAGGGCGGCGATGCCGGAGGCCAGGATCGGGCCGATCACGAAGGTGAACTCGTCCGTCACGGACTCGAAGGCGAAGGCGGTGCTCACCCGGGCCGCGGAGGCGTCGGAGGCGCCGTCCGCGGTGAACGTGGCCACCCAGCGGGCCCGGACCATCGCGCCGACCTGCGGAACGCTCGCACCGGCCGGGACGGCGGCCAGGAACAGGCTCCAGGCGGGCGCGTGACCGAGCGCGAGCGCGATCAGCGCGCCGACCGCGGCCGCGTGCACCAGGACGGTCGGGACGAGCACCGCGGCCTGGCCGTAGCGGTCCGCGAGCCGCCCGGTCTGCGGCCCGACCAGGGCCTGGGCGACGGCGGCGACCGCGGTGACCGTACCGGCGGTGCCGTACGAGCCGTGGGTCCGGGTGACGAGCAGCAGGATGCCCATGCTGAGCATCGCGTACGGCAGCCGCGCGACGAGGGCGGGGGACAGGAACGTCCAGGCCCCGGGCGTGCGCAGCAGCTCGCCGTACCCGACGCGGGCGGGGGCCGGAGCTGCGGGGGTGGCCGCGTGGTCCGCGGCGGTGTCGACCGTTCGGCGCGCCGTCACGGTCGGTCCTTCCTGCTGCCTGGTAGCGCGGCAGGGCATGGTGTGGCCCCGACGGCGCCGAGAGTCGTCCTCTCGCGCGTCGACCGGGGTAGATACCGGGCCGGTCCGGCGTGGTGGCCGGGAGCCGGACCGCGGCCGCCGAGCGGTCGCGCCAACTCTGCGTCAGGCAGAAATTGGGGGTGGTCTAGCGGTGGTTATACGGATGATCGAACCATCGTATCAGTTACGCGCGTAGATACCCTCGGCCGACCCTCGGCCGACCCTCGGCCGACCCAGGCCCCTCCGGCCTGCCCCAGCCGTGACGGGCCGGAGGAGCCGGGCGGGCCGGGCGAGCCGGAGCGGCCGTGACGGCCCGCCCCAGCCGGTTTCGAGCAGTGAAGGGGCCGAGCCGAGCCGACCCCCGCGCTCACCGCCCGTTCAGCCACCCCGCGAGCTTGCCGCCCTTGTCCACGGCCCGCAGCCGCCGCTCCGCCGCCTCGCCGACCTCGTCCGTGGTGACCACCAGCAGTTCGTCCCCGCCGCGCAGCACCGTCGCCTTGTCCGGCACGAAGGAGTTCCCCTCCCGCACGACCAGGGTGACAGCGGCCCCCTTGGGCAGCCGCAGTTCGCTGATCTCCACGCCCGACATCTTCGAGGTGGGGGAGAGCGCGACCGACAGCAGGTGCCCGTGCAGCTTCTCCAGCGGGGCGGACTCGATGCCCAGGTCCTGGCCCATGTCGCCCTCGTCGATCCGCAGCCGCTTGGCCACCCACGGCAGGGTCGGCCCCTGGAGGAGGGTGAAGACGACGACGAGGATGAAGACGATGTTGAAGACGTCCTCGGCCCGGTGCGCGCCGGACACCACCGGGATGGTGGCCAGCACGATGGGCACCGCCCCGCGCAGTCCGGCCCAGCTCAGCAGCGCCTGCTCGCGGGCCGGCACCTTGAACGGGGTGAGCGAGACCATCACCGACAGCGGTCGTGCCAGGAACACCAGCACTCCGCCGATCACCAGCGCGGGCACCACCGCGTCGCCCATGGTCTCGGGCGTGACGAGCAGCCCGAGCAGCACGAACATGCCGATCTGCCCGATCCATGCCAGTCCGTCGGCGAAGCCCCGGACGGCGGGGCCGTGCGGCAGCTTGGAGTTCCCGAGTATCACCGCGCTGATGTAGACGGCGAGGAAGCCGGAGCCGTGCAGCAGCGCGCCGCCGGCGTACGCGAGCACGGTGAGCGCCATCACGGCGATCGGGTAGAGGCCCGAGGAGGGCAGTGCGACGTGCTTGAGCCCGTAGGAGCCCATCTTTCCGACGGCGAGGCCCACCGCGGCGCCGATCGCCAGTTCGGCGGCGATCGTGCCGATCAGGACGTACCAGGTGTCCAGTTCCCCGGTGGTGGCGAAGGCGACGACCAGGATGACCACGGGCGCGTCGTTGAAGCCGGACTCGGCCTCCAGCAGGCCGGTGAGCCGGTGCGGCAGCGGGACCATCCGCAGCACGGAGAAGACGGCGGCCGCGTCGGTCGAGGAGACGATGGCGCCCAGCAGCAGTGAGGTGCGCCAGTCCAGGCCGACCAGCCAGTGCGCGCCGGCGGCGGTGGCGAAGACACTGATGCCGACGCCGACGGTGGCGAGCACGGTCGCGGCCGGCATGACCGGCTTGATCTCCCGCCAGCTGGTCTTGAGGCCGCCCTCGGCGAGGATCACCACGAGTGCCGCGTAGCCGAGCACCTGGGTGAGCTCGGCGTTGTTGAACGTGACGCCGATCCCGTTCTGTCCCAGCGCCACGCCGATCCCGAGATAGATCAGCAGGCTGGGCAGCCCTGATCGGGTGGAGAGGCGGACGGCGCCCACCGCGAACAGCAGGATCACGGAGGACTCAAGCAGGAGCTGGTTCAGATGGGAGACGTTCACGCAGGGGCACCTCGGGCAGGCATGGGCGGGCGGGGTGTCTGGTGGTGCTGTGGGGTGACCCGTTAAGAAGTCGTCAATGCTCCTCTTGCGGATCGTTACGCAGTCTAACATTTTGCCATATCTTTAGCTTGGTCCCCCGTTCACGGTGCCCGGCCGACTCGGCCTAATGTGGTGCCCTGTCACGGCCGCAGGCCCTGGACACGCCCGCCCGCCCCGAAGTCAGGACCGCAAGGACCCAGATGCCCCGCTCGAAGAAGTTCCGGCGCGCCCGTCTGATCGTGATCGTGCTGGTCGTGCTGCTGGTGGCCGGCACCGGCTACGGCGGCTACCGCGGGGTCTCCGCGGTCCGCGCCTCCTTCCCGGAGGTCGACGGCAGCGTCAAGGTGCCGGGCCTGAGCGCGCCCGTCGACGTCAAGCGGGACGCCAACGGCATCCCGCAGCTGTACGCCGACACCGACGAGGACCTTTTCCGTGCCCAGGGCTACGTCCAGGCGCAGGACCGTTTCTGGGAGATGGACGTCCGCCGGCACATCACGGCCGGCCGGCTCTCCGAGATGTTCGGCGACGGCCAGGTCGACACCGACGCGTTCATCCGCACCATGGGCTGGCGGCAGGTGGCGCAGAAGGAGTTCGACACCAAGCTGTCGCCGGAGACCAAGAAGCACCTCCAGGCCTACTCGGACGGCGTGAACGCGTGGCTCGCCGAGCACCCCGGCGGCGCGAAGGCCTCGCTGGAGTACGGCCTGCTCGGCGTCGTCAACGGCGGCTACCGGCCCGAGCAGTGGTCCCCGGTCGACTCGGTGGCCTGGCTCAAGGCGATGGCCTGGAACCTCTCCGGGAACCTCCAGGAGGAGATCGACCGCTCGCTGCTGGCCCAGGACTTCGGCCCCGACAAGATCGCCGAGCTGTACCCGGACTATCCGTACGCCCGCAACGGCACCATCGTGAAGACCGGCGCCGTGACCGGCGACAACTACCGTCCCGCCGACGGCTCCCCGCTGTCCGGGACGGCCGCCGGAACGGCCGCCACCGCCCAGGGCGCGGCGGCCACCAAGGCGATGCTGCAGGGCCTGACCGACCGGGTCGACTCGATGCCGCAGCTGCTCGGCCGCCCCGGCCAGGGCATCGGCTCCAACTCCTGGGTGGTCGCCGGCTCGCACACCACCACCGGCAAGCCGCTGCTGGCCAACGACCCGCACCTCGGCCCCGGCCTGCCCTCGGTCTGGTACCAGATGGGCCTGCACTGCCGGACCGCCTCCCCGGCCTGCCAGTTCGACGTCTCCGGCTTCACCTTCGCGGGCATGCCCGGCGTGATCATCGGACACAACAAGGACATCGCCTGGGGCTTCACCAACCTCGGCGCCGACGTCACCGACCTCTACCTGGAGAAGGTCACCGGCCCGGAGACCTACCAGGTGGACGGCAAGGACGTGAAGTTCGACCTCCGCAAGGAGACCATCAAGGTCGCCGGCGGGGAGGACCGCACCATCACCGTCCGCACCACCCAGACCGGCGCCCCGCTGATCTCCGACCAGAGCAGCGAGCAGCAGAACGTCGGCAAGTACGCACCCAACGGCCAGTCCGCCCCGGACCGCGGCACCAGCGGCTACGGCGTCGCCCTGCAGTGGACGGCGCTCAGCCCCGGCAAGACCATGGACGCCGTCTTCGAACTGGACAAGGCGAAGAACTGGGACGAGTTCCGCGCCGCCGCCAAGGACTTCACCGTCCCCGCGCAGAACCTGATCTACGCCGACGCCAAGAACATCGGCTACCAGGCCCCGGGCAGCATCCCGGTCCGCGGCAAGGGCGACGGCACCCTCCCCTCGCCGGGCTGGGACTCCGCGTACCAGTGGAAGGACCCGATCCCCTTCACCGCGCTGCCCTGGAGCCTCAACCCCTCGGCCGGCTACATCGTCACCGCCAACCAGGCCGTGGTGGACCCGAGCTACAAGTACAACCTGACCAAGGACTGGGAGTACGGCACCCGCGCCAAGGAGATCACCGACCAGATCGAGGGCCTGCTCAAGAACAACGGCAAGATCTCGCCGGACGACATGCAGACCCTCCAGCTGGACAACACCAGCGTGATGGCCAAGACGCTCGTCCCGCTGCTGCTCAAGCAGCCGATCAGCGACCCGTACGTGCGCGAGGCCCAGGACCTGCTGAAGGACTGGAACTTCCACCAGGACGCCGACTCGGCCGCCGCCGCCTACTACAACGGCGTCTGGCGCCAGCTGCTGATCCTGGCCTTCGGCCAGAAGTTCCCGGCCGACCTGCGGGCCAAGGACAACTGCCTGCTGGTCCGCCAGCAGGACGACCCGACCAAGCCGGACAGCTCCACCAAGATCGTCACCGAGTGCGGCACCCGCGAGCCGGGCAAGGCCCAGCCGGACGGCGGCGACCGCTGGACCGAGGTGGTCCGCCAGCAGCTGGAGAAGCCCGACAGCTCGTGGTGGACGTACATCGACGACCAGCACAAGGAGCAGAAGGGCCTGAACAACCTGCTCCAGGAGGCGATGAAGAACGCCCGCCAGGAGCTGACCTCGCTGCTCAGCAAGGACGTCTCCACCTGGAGCTGGGGCCGCCTGCACAAGCTGGAGCTGCGCGAGCAGACCCTCGGCACCGACAACTCCTCGATCGCCTCCGGCGCGGTGCACAAGCTGCTCAACCGCGGCCCGTACCGGCTCTCCGGCGGCTCGGCGGCGGTCGACGCGGCCGGCTGGAACGCGGCGGCCGGCTACCAGGTGGACTGGATCCCGTCGATGCGCATGGTGGTCGACCTGAACGACCTCGACTCCTCGCGCTGGATCAACGTCGGCGGCGCCTCCGGCCACGCCTTCCACGACAACTACAACGACCAGACCGACCTCTGGCTCAAGGGCAAGCTGCTGACCTGGTCCTACTCGCCCGACGCGGTCGAGAAGGCCACCAAGCACAAGCTGGTCCTCACCACCGGCTGACGCCCGGGCGGCCCGGCCACCGGCGGCCCCGTTCCCCCCGAGGGAGCGGGGCCGCCGCCGTTCTCACCCCAGCCTGCGCACCCCCGAGGGCAGCACCGCCAGGTCCACCGGCCGGTCGTGCGGCTCGGCCGGCACCCGCTCCAGCAGCTCGTGCTCGTACAGCAGCACCGCCAGCACCGGCCGCGCGCCCGCCCGCGCCAGCCGGGCCAGCACCCGGTCGTAGCTGCCGCCGCCCCGGCCCAGCCGCAGCCCGGAGCGGTCCACCGCCAGGCCCGGCAGCAGCACCACCGCGGCCCCCGTCACCGCCTGCGGCCCGAGCCGCGGGCCGACCGGCTCCAGCAGCCCGCGTCCGGCCGGGGCCAGCGCGTCGGGCCCCGCGTACTCGGCCCAGTCCAGGTCGTTGTCCGCCAGCAGCACCGGCAGCAGCACCCGCACCCCGCGCGCCCGCAGCGCGTCCAGCAGCGGCCGCGTCCCGGGCTCGGCGCCCACCGAGACGTAGGCGGCCACCGTGGCGCCCGCGGCGGCCAGCTCCCCGGCGTGCGCGGCCAGCGCGCCGGCGGCCTCCGCGCGCTCCTCGGCGGCCAGTTCGCGCCGTTGCGTCAACAGCCGTGTCCTGAGGCCGCTCTTCTCGTTGGGCATCCGATCCTCGTTCATCCGATCCTCCTGGCCTGCGCACCGTCGACGCGCAGAGCCTGACACGCGAAAGGGCACCCCCCATTGACCACCCCGCTGCTGGTCCAGGCCCTGGCCGCACTGAGCGTCCCCGCACTGGCCGGCGCCACCGCCCTCGGACTGCGCGGACGGCGGGAGCGGGCCGGGGCCGCCGCCGGGGCCCAGCGGCTGCGCGGGCGGATCGCCGAACTGGAGGAGCGCTGCGCCGAGCTGGAGCGCACCGCCTCCTGCGACCCGCTCACCGGTGTGTGGAACTACCGCCACCTCCAGCTCACCCTGGACCGGGAGATCGAACGGGCCCGCCGCGCCGAGCACACCGAGCAGGCCGACGGCCCGCGCCCGCTCGCCGTGCTGATGCTGGCCATCACCGGCTTCGACGCGGTCGTCGCCGAGCACGGCCGGGGCCGGGCGGGCGCGGTGCTGCGCGACCTCGCCCAGCGGCTCGCGATGGAGATCCGCCGGGCCGACACCCTCGGCCGCTACGGCGGCGAGGAGTTCCTGGTGGTGCTGCCGGACACCGGGGCCGAGGGCGCCGCGCAGGTCGCCGAGCGGCTGGTCTGGTCGGTCCGCCGGCACCTGCTGCTGGACTGGTCCTCCGGCCCGCGCGAGTCCCGCCAAGCCGCCGGCAACGGCCTGACCGCCGCCGCCGGCATCGCCGTGCTGCCCGAGGACGGCACCCACGCGGCCGTCCTGCTGCGCGCCGCCGACTCCGCGCTCGCCGCGGCCCGGGCGGCCGGCGGCGACTGCTGGCGGCTCTCGTCCCGGCAACTCGGGGAACCCGACCGCCCGGGAACCGATGGCCCCCGAACCGACCGTTCCGAGCAGGCCGGTTGCCCGTCCGATCACGGACCGGATGCCGAACGTGACCGTTCGGGAAAGGCGGGTAGTCTGTCGGCCTGTGTCGGCCGGGACCCCCTCGCCCAGCCGGTCGCGACCCATACGCCAGCCACTGTGGCCGGGCCCCGCGACGTGCTGTCCTAGCCGCCGCCTGCGCTCGGCCGGGCGAAAACGTGCCTGAGTAAGGTAAACGCATGACGACGACCAACTCCCGAGTTCCGGTAACCAAGGCCGTGGTACCCGCGGCCGGACTGGGCACCCGCTTCCTCCCGGCGACCAAGGCCACCCCGAAGGAGATGCTCCCGGTCGTCGACAAGCCGGCGATCCAGTACGTCGTGGAGGAGGCCTCCGCCGCGGGCCTGTCCGACATACTGATGGTCACCGGCCGCAACAAGCGCGCCCTGGAGGACCACTTCGACCGCGCCTACGAGCTGGAGGAGCTGCTGGTCCGCAAGGGCGACGAGCAGCGCCTGGCCCGGGTGCGCGAGTCCGTCGAGCTGGCCAACATGCACTACGTCCGCCAGGGCGACCCGAAGGGCCTCGGCCACGCCGTCTCGGTCGCCGAGCAGCACGTCGCCGGCCAGCCCTTCGCCGTCCTGCTCGGCGACGACCTGATCGACCCGCGCGACCCGCTGCTCTCCCGGATGATCGAGGTGCAGCAGCAGCTCGGCGGCTCGGTCGTCGCCCTGATGGAGGTCGACCCCTCCCAGATCCACCTCTACGGCTGCGCCGCCGTCAAGGCGAACGGCTTCGGCGAGGACGTCTTCCAGGTGACCGACCTGGTCGAGAAGCCCGAGCCCGGCGAGGCCCCGTCCGCCTACGCCGTGATCGGCCGCTACGTCCTCGACCCGCTGGTCTTCGACGTGCTGCGGGAGACCCCGCCCGGCCGCGGCGGCGAGATCCAGCTGACCGACGCCCTGCGCGAGCTGACCAACCGCGAGGCCGCGGACGGCGGCCAGGTGCACGGCGTGCTCTTCAAGGGCCGTCGCTACGACACCGGCGACCGCGCCGACTACCTGCGCGCTATCGTCCGTCTGGCCGCCGAACGCGAGGACCTGGGCCCGGAGTTCCGCTCCTGGCTGCGGGAGTTCGTCGGCTCCGAGATGCAGGCCTGACGCAGGACCGACCACGACAGAGAGCGAGCCGCCGATGACCGGGTCCACCGAGCCCAGCACCACGCCCAGCGCCTGCTGCGACGCCGGAGCGGACCCGGCCCCGGCGGCCCCCCGCCTCTGGACGGTGGACGAGCACCTCGCCGACGTGCTGGCCGCGGTCGGCCCGCTGCCCGCGATCGAGCTCCAGCTGCTCGACGCCCAGGGCTGCCGGCTCGACGAGGACGTGATCGCCGACGGCGACCTGCCGCCCTTCGACAACAGCTCGATGGACGGTTACGCGGTCCGCACCGCCGACACCGAGGGCGCCACCGACACCTACCCGTCGGTGCTCTCGGTGGTCGGCGACATCGCGGCCGGCGCCGACGAACTGCCCAGGGTCGGCCCCGGCCAGGCCGCCCGGATCATGACCGGAGCCCCGCTGCCGCCCGGCGCCCGGGCCGTCGCCCCGGTCGAGTGGACCGACGGCGGCACCGGCACCGGGGTGGCCGCCGCCGCGATGACCGCGCCGGTCCCGGACGAGGAGGTCCGGGTCCTGCGCCCGGTCGCCGAGGGCGCGCACATCCGCCGCCGCGGCAGCGACGTCACGGCCGGCACCCGGGTGCTGGAGGCCGGCACCCGGCTCGGTCCCGCCCAGCTCGGCCTGCTCGCCGCGATCGGCCGGCCCACCGTGAAGGTCCGCCCGCGGCCCCGGGTCGTGGTGCTGTCCACCGGCAGCGAGCTGGTCCAGCCCGGCGAGCCGGTCGGCCCCGGGCAGATCGCCGACTCCAACAGCTTCACCCTCACCGCGGCCGCCCAGGAGGCCGGCGCCATCGCCTACCGGGTCGGCGCCGTCCCGGACGAGGCCGAGCGGCTGCGCGCCGTCCTGGAGGACCAGCTCGGCCGGGCCGACCTGATCGTCACCAGCGGCGGGGTCAGCGTCGGCGCGTACGACGTGGTCAAGGAGGTCTTCGAGTCCTACGGGGGCGTCGACTTCCGGCGCCTGCGGATGCAGCCCGGCAAGCCGCAGGGCTTCGGCCGGATCGGCGGCGCGGCCGGGGTGCCGCTGCTCGCCCTGCCCGGCAACCCGGTGAGCGCCTACATCTCCTTCGAGCTCTTCGTCCGTCCGGTCATCCGCACCATGCTCGGCGCCGCGCAGGTGCACCGCCCGGTCGTCCGCGCGCTCTGCCCGGCGGCGCTGCGCTCCCCGGCGGGCCGGCGGCAGTTCCTGCGCGGCCGCTACTCGGCGGCGGACGGCACGGTGGAGCCGGTGGGCGGCGCAGGGTCGCACCTGGTCGGCGCGCTGGCCCGGGCGAACTGCCTGATCACCGTCCCCGAGGACACCACCGCGCTGCCGGCCGGCAGCGAGGTGGACGTGGTGTTGCTGGACTCCTGATCGGCTCCCCGGACCGGGGAACGGTACGGTAGCGCGGTATTCGACCTGCGCGCCCCTGGAGTTCCCCGTGACGACACCTCCCCCCGGCGACCGCCTCACCCACGTCGACGACCAGGGCGCCGCCCGGATGGTCGACGTCTCCGAGAAGGCCACCACCGCGCGCACCGCGGTGGCGGCCGGCCGGGTGCGGGTCTCCCCGCGGGTGGTCGAGCTGCTGCGCGGCGAGGGCGTGCCCAAGGGCGACGCCCTCGCGGTGGCCCGGATCGCCGGGATCATGGGCGCCAAGAAGACCCCGGACCTGATCCCGCTCTGCCACCCGATCGCGGTCTCCGGCGTCAAGGTCGACCTCGCCGTCGCGGACGACGCGGTCGAGATCACCGCCACCGTGCGGACCGCCGACCGCACCGGCGTCGAGATGGAGGCGCTGACCGCCGTCGCGGTGGCCGGGCTGACCGTCGTCGACATGGTCAAGGCGGTGGACAAGGGTGCCACGATCGAGTCCGTCCGGGTGCTGAGCAAGACCGGCGGCAAGAGCGGCGACTGGTTCGCGCCGGAGGTGGACGCGTGACGGCGCCGGCCGGCGCGGTGCCCGCCGGGAGGGCGCTGGCCGTCACGGTGTCCAACCGGGCCTCGGCCGGGGTCTACGCGGACCGCGGCGGCCCGCTGCTGGTGGCCGGCCTGACCGCGATGGGCTTCACCGCCGACGGCCCCCGGGTCGTCCCGGACGGCGAGCCGGTGGAGGCCGTGCTGCGGGAGGCCGTCGCGGCCGGTTACGACGTGGTGCTGACCACCGGCGGCACCGGCATCTCGCCGATGGACCTCACCCCCGAGATGACCGCCCGGGTGATCGACCGGGCGGTCCCCGGCATCGCCGAGGCCATCCGTGCGTACGGCCGGGAGAAGGTGCCGACCTCGGCGCTCTCCCGCGGGCTCGCCGGGCTCGCCGGACGTACCCTGATCGTCAACCTGCCGGGCTCGACCGGCGGCGTCAGGGACGGCCTGGCCGTCCTGGAGCCGCTGCTCGCCCACGCCGTCGACCAGCTCGGCGGCGGGGACCACCCCCGGCCCGACGCCCCAGCGACCGGGGCTCCAGCATCCAGGAGCGGGCACTGAACGCCGGCTGGCCGGTAGAACTCCACGAGGGGGACGTCGTGCTGCGCCCCATCCGGGCGCGCGACCAGCGCGAGTGGCAGGAGGTGAGCCGCCGCAACCGGGACTGGCTGCGCCGCTGGGAGGCCACCGTGCCGCCCGGCCCGGCGGGTCGGGTGAGCGGCCCCCGGCCGACGTACCGGCAGATGGTCCGCTTCCTGCGCGGCGAGGCCTCGGCCGGCCGGATGCTGCCCTTCGTCGTGCTCCACAAGGGCCGCCTGGTCGGCCAGTTGACCGTCGGCGGGATCACCTGGGGCTCGATGTGCTCGGCGAACATCGGGTACTGGGTGGACGAGGACGTGGCCGGCCGCGGCATCATCCCGACCGCCGTGGCGCTTTCGGTGAACCACTGCTTCCGTACGCTCGGGCTGCACCGGATCGAGGTCTGCATCCGCCCGGAGAACGTCCCGAGCCGGCGCGTGGTGGAAAAGCTCGGCTTCCGCTCGGAGGGAATCCGGCCGCGCTATCTCCACATCGACGGCGACTGGCGCGACCACCTCGTCTACGCGCTGACCGACGAGGAGGTCCCGGAGGGGATGCTGGAGCGCTGGCGGGCGCTCAGTTCCGGGCGCGAGCGCAGTAATTGAATACATGTTCGAAAGAAATATCGATATGGCATCGGAGGGGCACCGGACCCCCACAAATAGCGGCAAAATAGTCGGAGAATCAGCTTGATCACACGACACGCCGCGCCAAATTGCTGCCAGGCCTTCCCCGGCGCCCGTACGGTGTGAATCGTGAGCAGTAGCGGCCTTATCTACGCCGTCATCGTAGGGGCCTGGGCCGCCTATCTGGTGCCGATGTGGCTCCGCAGGCAGGACGAACTCAACGAGGCGCGCCCGACGGAACGCTTCAGCACCGCCATCCGCCTGCTGGCCGGGCGTTCGGGGCTGGAACGGCGGGCGGCCCGGGCCCTGGGCGACGAACCGCGTGACGGCGAACAGAGCGACGACGGTCCTCCCGAACGGGACGGGACCTCCTCCGGCGACCCCGCGCGGGAGCCCGAACCCCCGGTGCGGCGCCCGGCCGAACGGCCGGCCCCCGAGCCGCGGGCCGGCACCGAACGCCGGGCGCGGCTGCTGGCCCGCCGGCGCCGGATGGTCACCGCCCTCTTCTTCTCCTTCGCGCTCGGCGCGGTGGTCGCCGCGGTGGCCGGACTGGCCTTCCTCTGGGTCCCGGCGGTCCCGGCGGTCCTCCTCACCGTGTACATCGGCCACCTGCGCAAGCTGGAGCGCCAGCGGTACGAGGTGAAGCTCGACCGGGTCCGGGCCGCCCAGGCGGCCGAGCGGCTGCGCAAGCGCGAGCAGCAGCGCGCCGAGGCCGCGGCGCCCGGCGCCGCCCCGGCCGAGGCCCCCGCCGCCGCGGAGCCCGCCCCGGC
>NZ_JBHXTL010000071.1:0-51967 GCF_042677365.1 Kitasatospora sp. NPDC127116 | reverse complement strand
GCCCACTCCGAGGGGTGGGGCGTGGAGACCGTTGGCAGTCTGAAAATCACCCGTCACGCCCCTCTCCGCACCCACCCCCTGCGCCGCCCCCTTCCGCAGCGCGTCCCTCTCGCGGGGGAGGGAGGGGCCCGATCGCGGTGTGGGGGTGCTCCTCTCGGTGGGGGTGGGGGACACCTTTCGCGGTGGGGGGTGGGGGTGCTCCTCTCGGTGGGGGTGGGGGGACACCTTTCGCGGTGGGGGGTGGGGGTGCTCCTCTCGGTGGGGTGGGGTGTTGGGGTCAGGCGGCGTGGGCGGCTTGGAGCCAGTTGGTGAACTCGCAGGCGAAGTGCCACTGGTGGCCGGTGGGGAGGAGGTCGGGGGCGGCTTCCGGGAACTGGACGGTGAGGCGGATGCGCAGGCCGTCGGGGGTGTCGGCGAATTCGTGGAGGACGTGGAGGACCTCGGTGCCGTCGGCGAGGGTGCCGGTGCCGCCGATGCGGACCGGGAAGGTGTCGTCGCCGGGGAGGTCGTGGTGGAAGTGGAGGAAGAAGCGGGCCGGGCCGGTGCCGATGGTTTCGATGATCTCGACCTGCTCGCCGGTGGAGTCGGCGAGGTAGTGCTCGGGGTTGGCGGCGAGCAGGGCGGCGCGGTCGCCGTCCTGCAGGCGGGCCTGCCACCAGGTGAGGAAGGCGTCGGCGTCGATGCCGGTGGCGGTGAGTTCGGTGACGGCGGTGCGCCGGCGGCCGGCGGAGGCCCGGGCCCAGCCGGCCAGGGCGGTGTCGGCGGCGGTGGTGTCGGGGGTGAGCAGTTCGCGCGTCCGGTCGTCGCCGAGGCGCTGCTTGAGCAGGCGCAGGGCGGCGCGGGCGCGGTCGAGTTCCCAGGCGAGGACGGCCTCCCGGGGGTGGGAGGTGCCGTCGATCTCGGTGCGGATGGTGAGGCCGGGCTGCATGGCGTCGCTCCTTGAAGAGGGCGAGAAGGCGGAAGAATTTTCTCCGCTTCTGGTGACGCTAGCATAGGGGGAGAGATTTTCTCCGGTTAGGGAGTTGTGGATGAGGGCCGACGCGGAGCGCAGCCGGCGCAGGATCCTGGACGCCGCCTGCGAGGTGTTCCTGGAGCGGGGCCCGGACGCCCCGTTGGACGCGGTGGTGCGGCGGGCCGGGGTCGGCCCGGGCACGCTCTACCGGCGGTTCCCCGACCGGGAGGCGCTGGTCCGCGAGCTGGTCACCGACCTGCTGGCCCGGCTCACCGAGGCCGCCGAGCAGGCGCGGGCGGCCGAGCCGGATCCGTACCTGGCGCTGCGCCGCTTCGTGCACGCCGCCGCCGATCTGCGGATGGGGGCGGCGATCGTGGTGCTGTTGGAGCACCTGGTGGTGGACGAGGAGCTGGTGGCGGTTCGCCGGGGCACCGTCGTGGCGGTCGAGGGGCTGCTGCGGGCCGCGCGGGAGGCCGGGCGGCTGCGCCCCGGCGTGGGGATGGGGGACCTGGTGCTGCTCTGCGTCCGGGTGTCCCGTCCGCTGCCGGGGGCGCTGGCGGCGCTGGACGCGGACGGCTCCCTGGTCCACCGGCACCTGGACCTCGCGCTGGCCGGGTTGGCCGGCGAACCGGACGGACCGCCGGGGCGGGCGTTGGGCTTCGACGAGGTGATCGCCGCGGCCGGGCGGCCCGGTGAGCCGGTTCCGGGGCGGGTGACAGAGTGACCGCCATGGACGAGGACGAGCTGGTGCGGGCCTGGCGGGCGGGCGAGCGGGAGCCGGGGGCGGTGCTGCTGGACGGGTTCCACGCGCTGAAGCACGCGCTGCGGTTCGGCGGCGAGGTGCGGCGGGTGCTGACCGCCGACCGGGCGGCTCTGCTGCTGTTGGCGGGTGAGCTGGCGCCGGATGTGGTGCCGGCACTGGAGGGGCTCGCGGTGGAGGTGCCGGAGGCCGTGCTGCGGGGGCTGGTGCCGCGGTTGCACCCGACCGGGGTGGCCGCTTCGGCGGTGCGGCCCGGTGCGCGGGCGAACCGGGCGGTGCTGGCCCGTCGGCCGCGGGCGGCGCCGGTGGTGGTGCTGGAGAATCCGCGCAACCTGGGGAACGTCGGGGCGGTGATCCGGCTGGCGGCGGGGTTCGGTGCCACCGGGGTGGTGACCACCGGGGACCTGGATCCGTGGCACCCGAACGTGCTGCGGGGCAGCGCGGGACTGCACTTCGCGACCGCGGTCGAGCGCCTGGATCCGGAGCAACTGCCGGACGGGCCCCTGTACGTGCTGGATCCGGAGGGGGCGGACATCCGGGACGTGCCGTTCCCCGACGAGGCGCTGCTGGTCTTCGGCACCGAGCGGCACGGCGTGTCGGAGGAGCTCAAGGCGCGCGCCGACCACCTGGTGGCGGTGCCGATGCAGCCGGGGGTGTCCAGCTTCAACCTGGCGACCAGCGTCGGGATGGGCCTCTTCCACTGGATGTCGGGGCGGCGCTGAGGCGCGGTGCCCGGGCGGGCACCGCGCCCCGGCGGGGCCGTCAGGAGAAGAGCCGGCGCCAGGTGTCGGGGCCCGGGTAGCCGTCGGCCTCGCCGCCGCGCCAGCCCTGGGCCTGCTGGAAGGCCTGGACGGCGCGGCGGTCGCTCTCCGTCCAGCGCGGGCCGGGGCCGACGCCGTACGAGCCGCCGAAGCCCTTGCGGACCAGCTGTTCGCCGAGCAGACGGACGTGGTCGTTGTTCTGGCCGGGGCCGAAGTACCGCGCACCGGGGAAGGCCGAGCCGCCGGTGGTGGGCGGCGGGGGCGGCAGCGGGGTGCCGCTCCCGCCGCCGATGTCGCGGCCCTTGCCGTTGACCAGGTAGTCCCAGGTGTCCTTGCCGGGGATGCCGTCGGCCTCGTTGCCGCGCCAGCCCTGGGCCTGCTGGAAGGCCTGGGTGGCCCTGCGGTCGGCCTCGCCCCAGCGCGGGCCGGGGCCCTCGGAGTAGAACGCGGCGCCGCCGCGCCGCACCAGCAGTTGGCCGAGCTCGGTGACGTACGCGTTGTTGGCGCCGGGGCCGAACTTGGCGGTGCCGGGGAAGGCGGTCGAGGAGGTGCCGCCGCCGCCGTTGCCGCCGGCGGACAGGCCGGTGTAGCGGTACGGGACGTAGCCGCCGGAGTTGTTCCAGTACGCGTACGGGGTGGAGCGCTTCTTGGTGGCGGGGCCGGTCTGCTCGTAGGCGACGTACTTGGTGCGGGAGGAGTCGGTCCAGCCGCCGAAGATCGTCACGTGCGAGCCGGCCTGGGGGTTGGCCGGGTTGTTGTAGATGAGGACGTCGCCGGGCTGGAGGTCGTTCTTGCCGATCCGCTCGGCGAAGTCGGGCAGTGTCCAGGTGGTCTGACTGCTGCCCAGGCCCCAGGCCATCGAGACGAAGCCGGAGCAGTCCTGGCGGTAGCCGTCCGACCAGTAGCGGCTCATGCTGTACGGCACGCCCTGGTCGACCCAGGTCTGGGCGCGCTGGATGATCTGGGCCCGGGTGAGCGGCGCCGCGGCGGTGCGCGGGGCGGCGAAGGCGCGGGCGCCGGGGGCCTGGCCGTAGAGGCCGCTGACCTCGCCCTGGGGGGTCTGTGACCGGGCGCTGCTGCTGCCGCCCGGGGTGGGGCCGGGCGCGGGGGCCGCGGTGGCGGAGCCGGCGGCGGCCGTTCCGCCGCCTATCGCGGTGCCCACGGCGGCCATCAGGACGGCGGCCCGGCGGCGGACGCTGCGGGCGGCGGCGTGGCCGCCCTCGTGGACCGGCGCGGCGTGCAGCCGTGCGCGTCGGCGGGCGTTGCAGCCCCCGCATATGCAGTCCTCCGCCGGTTCGACGTCGTCGAACTCGATGAGCGGGGACAGGGGGTCGGTCAGGGTCATGCTCCGCCTCTTTCCCGGACTATTCCGCGTGTTATCCGGACCAAAGTCCCAAAGCGGGCGGGATGAGTCACGGTGGGTTAGGCCGAACGGGTGAGACCCGTTCGGCTCCCGGGCGTTGCGTCGATCGGCGGGAGGGCCCAGGGGAGGTGAGGCGCGGTCAGCGCGGGATGGCGGCCGAGTACTCGGGGTCGCTCCAGGTCAGCGGGGTGGCGTCGGCCAGTTCGACGACGCCGGTGACGGTCAGTTCGACCATCCGTTCGGCGCCCGGGACGCCCTGCCGGGCCTCCTCGGACCAGTCGGCGCGGGCCTCGCCGGTCACCAGCAGCGCCCCGCCGGTCTCCCAGTCGGGCAGCAGCAGGCCGGCGCGCGGGTCCAGCTCCAGGTTCCCGAGCGTCAGGAACATGCTGTTGCCCGGGTACTCCGGCCAGCGCAGCCGGTCCGGTGCCACCGGTCGCAGGAAGCCGGGGAGGCCGCCGCGGTGGGAGGCGTCCACGCTGCCGTCCGGGCCGGTGCTGGCGATGAAGAAGGTGTCCGCGGTGGCCGCCGCCAGGCGCTGCGCGGTGGTCAGCGCCGGACCGGTGGCGACCGTGCGGGGCGGGCCGGCGGCCGGGCGGTCCGTCGGGGTGCGGCGCTGGATGTACTTCGGGCAGTTGGCGACCACCTCCTCGGCGTGCACCAGCAGCCCGCCCCGGCCGTCCGGGACGGAACGCCCGTTGAGCCGCATCCGGCGCCGGCCGGCCGGGTCCAGTGCGATGGTGCCGACCCGGGCCGGGCGGTCCAGGGCCCCGGCCAGCGGGTCGGCCCCGGCCGGGAGGGCGGCGACGGCCAGGGTGTGTTCGTCCGGGGCGGAGAGGAAGCCGGCCGGGCCGGCCAGCTGGGTGGCCCAGACCCGGCCGTCCCGGTCGGCGGCGCCGACGACCAGCATCCGGCGCTCGGTCAGGAAGCGGGCGGCGACCGTCGGGACGGTGCGGCGGATCGACCGGCCGGCGTGGTCGGCCCGTCCGGTCCGGTCGGCCCGGGCCTGGACGGTCCGCTCGCCGGGGTGGTACGGCGTGCTGGTGGTCATGGTCGGCTCCCTGGCGGTGGTCGGGGCGCGTTCTAGAAGAAGCCGCAGGTCGGGGCATCGGCGGTGGGGGCTTCGGCCTCGGTGCCGTCCACGCCGGTGCGGGTGTAGACCTCCAGCCGGATGCCGTCCGGGTCGGTGAAGAAGATGCCGCCGGAGGACGAGCCCTCGCTGTGCGGGACGACGCCGTCGTAGGCGAACTCCGCGCCGAGCCCGCGCAGCAGCCGTTCGGTGGCGCGGACCTCGTCGAGGCTCTCGACCTCGAAGGAGAGGTGGTGCAGGCCGGGGCCGGTGGTGGCGAAGGTGCCCGCGCTCTGCTGCCAGAGCGTCACCACCAGGCGGCCGTCGCGGCCGAGCAGGGCGTAGCGGCGTTCGGGGTCGGTGCCTTCGGCGGTGACCTCCAGGCCGAACACGGCGCGGTAGAAGTCGAGCGAGCGGGCCAGGTCGGTGACGTTCAGTCCCACGTGGCCGGTCTGCAGGGTGCGGAGCTGGGTGGTGGCGGACATGCCTGGTCACTCCCGGAGGCTTCGGGGTCCGGCGAGGCTGCTGCCTAACCGGTACTCATGAGAGTAGGAGTTAGGTGATGCAGCGTCAACCAGTGAACGGCGGTGGAACGGTTAGGTTTTGCGGTGGGCACGCGAAAGCCCCGCCGGGCCTGACGGTCCCGACGGGGCTCGGAGGGAGGGAGGCCCGGCCCCTGGCTAGGCCCACTCCCAGCGGATGCCGATGTGGCCCGGCTGCTGGTCCGGGGCCAGGACGTGGGCGCTCGCCGAGGCACCGATCCACAGCTGTTCGCGGCGGTGGTCGACGTCGGCGCCGGGCTCGCGGTCGTAGCGCTCGCAGTGCGCGGGGACGGCCGCCGGGTCGAAGTGCACCTGGAGCACGTACTCGCGCACCGGGCTGGCGAAGCGGCGGCTGTACTCCATGGTCGGGCCGCCGGGCGGGATCTCCACCTCGTACTCGAAGACCGTGCTGTCGCCGAGGCCGAGCGGGCGGTCCAGCATCAGCTCGGCGACGATCAGCCCGGCCTCGGGGCGGCGGCGCACCCGGCCCAGCCGGCCGTGCCGCACCGAGGTGATCTCCGGACAGCCGGCCGCCTCCTCGTCGGCCATGTGCACCACCAGGCAGCGGCCGACGCCGCCGACCGTGGCGCGCACCACCTGGCGCATCCGCAGCAGGTTGCCGCGCCGCTCGGCGTCCACGTAGTAGGAGTCGTGGATGCTCAGCCGCTCCAGCTCGCCGGCCGGCGGGGCGTTCAGCTCGGCGAAGATGTTGGCGATCTCCTGCTCGCCCGGCCAGACGTCCTCCAGTCCGAGGTGGCAGGTGTTGGCCGCGGCGGCCCAGCGGCCGCGCGGGCGCGGCGGGCCGAGCAGGGAGGAGAGCGCGCTGTGCGGCAGGCCGAGCAGTTCCTCCAGCAGGTGGACGGCGCGCAGCGAGCTGGCCCGTTCGGGCTGGCTGCGGCCGCGCCGCCAGTAACTCAGGGTCGTGACACTGACCCTGACACCCCGTCCGGCGAGGGCGGCGCGGATGCGGTCCAGGCTGAGGCCGCTGGCCTCGATGGCCAGGTGCAGGGTGTCCGCGAAGCCGCCGACCGGGGCGAGCCGGCCGGGCGTTGGTGCGGGGGCGCCGGCGGGAGCCGGTCCGGGGCGCTCCGTGTGCGACCCGACCAGCCGCAGTCGCGCGGCGTCCTGTGGTTGCTGTGCGGCCATGCGGTGACCCTCCCCACCAGGTGAGTTCGGCGGGACCGGGCCGGCGCCGGGGCGCGCCGCCAGCGGCTTCACCGAGCTTTGGGGAACCCTATGCACGGTCGAGAGGCTACGTCATCAGTCGTGCGTATGACAGTGGTCACGGCAGGTGGACCGAAGGGTTAGCGATCTTGAAACAGTCCGGAAACACGAGCCGCCGACCTGGGCCCGCACACCGCCGTGGGCGGGCCCGGACGGACACCGCCGGGGCGGGCCATGACGGCTCCGCCCCGGCGGGGGTTCGGTGGTGCTACCGGTCGGTGATCAGCTCACGTTCAGCGCGACGTCGTCGATCACGAAGCTGGTCTGCTGCGACGAGTCCTCGGTGCCGGTGAACTTGATGGTCACGGTCTGGCCGGCGAAGGAGGTCAGGTCCAGGGTGCGCTGGACGTAGCCCGCGGCGGCGTTCGCGTTGGAGTAGGTCGCCAGCGTGGTGCTGTTGGCCTGGACGGTCAGCTTGTCGTACGCGGTGGTGCCGGTCTCCGCGGTGTCGATGTGCAGCCAGAAGGTCAGCTTGGCGGAGGCGCAGCCGGCCGGGATCGAGACGGTCTGCGACATGGTGTCGGTGTGGGCCGAGCCGTAGCCGTTCATCCAGGCCTTCCAGCTGCCCGAGTGGGCCGCCTGGGAGGAGCTGTTGTCGACCACGCCGCTGGAGGTGGTCCACGGGGAGGCGGTGCCGGTCTCGAAGCCGCCGTTGGTGACGAGCTGGGCGGCGGTGCAGCCGCCGGACGGCGGGGTGGTGCCGCCGCCGAGCAGGGCGGTGGTCAGCGCGTCGGCGACCGGGGAGCCCCAGCCGGTGACCTGGTCGTAGCCGGCCTTCGCGGAGAAGTCCTGGTTGGCGCCGGTGGTCACGTCGTGGAAGGTGCTGCCGTAGGCGCTGCTGTTCGCGACCGAGTACAGCCGCGGGCTCGCCTCGCCCAGGACCGGCTGCCCGGCGGTCTTGGCCTTCTGGTTGAACTGGGCCGCGTAGCCGGACCAGAGCGGCGCGGCGGCGCTGGTGCCGCCGTAGACCTGCCAGCCGCCGGCGGTGTAGATCGCGAAGCCGCTGGCCGGGTCGGCGTTGGAGGAGACGTCCGGGACGGTGCGCATGGTGCCGCTGACACCGGTGCCGGTCTGCCAGCTCGGCTTGGCGAACACGGTGGAGACGCCGCCGCCGGCGGTGCTCCAGGCGCTCTCCGAGGAGTAGGCGTTGCCGCTGGAGACCTTGAGGTTGGTGCCGCCGACGCCGGTCTGGTGCGGGCTGGAGGCCGGGAAGTCGACCGCCTTGACGGAGGAGCCGCTGGTGGAGCGGGTGCAGTCGCGGGAGCCGTCGTCGCCGGAGGCGGAGAAGATCGAGATGCCCTGGGCGGCGGCCTGCTTGAAGGCGTTGTCGACCGCGGTCATCGAGGCGGCGGTGGTGTCCGGCTCGCAGGAGCCCCAGGAGATCGAGACCACCGAGACCTTGTTGTCGGTCACGATCTTGTTGGCCATGTCGATCTCGCCCTGGTCGCTGTTGGGCGCCTCGTAGACCAGCTGGGTGGCCTTGGGCGCCGCGCCGCGGACGATCTCGCTGTCCAGCTCGACCTCGCCCTGGCCCTGGCCGGGGGCGGAGTCGTAGTTGGCGCCGTCCACCGAGACGGTGGAGACGGCCGGGCCGGACAGGCCGTACTGGGAGTCGTAGGTGGTCAGGTTGGTCTTGCTGTAGCCGTCGAACTCCCACAGCGCGACCGTGGTGCCGGTGCCGTCCGCGCCGGTCCTGTTGAGGTTGTACGCGCCGGTGTACTGGGCCGGGGCCATGCCGCTCGGGGTGGCGGTCGCCGCGTTCGGGGTGACCGCGTTCGGCGTGGCGATGCGGTTCTTGCGCACCGCGTGGTTGTCCAGGCCGCTGATGCCCTGGACCACGGCGGCCAGGTCGGAGGGGATCGAGGCCGCGGCGTCGTTGGCGAAGAAGGCGCGCTGCAGCTGCGGGTCCAGGTACGAGCTCTCGTGGGTGCCGAAGGCCTGGGAGACCTGGGCGGCGGTGCCGTGGGCGTTGACCACCTGGCGGTTGGCGCTCACCTCGCCGACGGTCAGGCCCTGCTGGGCCAGGTACGTCCTGACCTGGTCGACGGCGGCCTGGGTCGGGCCGAACCGCGCGGTGAACTGCTCCGGCGTCAGGTAGTGGCCGTACTCCGGGGTGCCCGGGGTGGCGACGGCGGTGAGGAAGCGGTCCAGGGCGTCGCTGTCGCGCAGCTTCAGGCTGACGGACACCGCGATCTGCTGCGCGGCCGGAACGTCACCCTTCTTCTCCGAGTGGGCCACCGCGGGGTTCACGGTGTTCGGCAGGGCGACGCGCGGGGTGGCGTTGGGCGTGGCGGCCTGCGCGGTGGAGACACCGAGCGAGACGGCGGTCAGCGGCAGCACGGCTATCGCCGCGGCGAGGGCAAGGGAGCGGGGACGCAACGGATCCTCCTCTGGCCGGCTGTGGGGGCCGGCAAGGGGCCAGGCGTTCAGGGGGTCGAGAACGCTGGCTCGAACATGACAGAACCCGTGTGCGAATTGGCTCATGGCCGGGCAATTCGTTGCTAAAAAACAGTCAACTGTGGAGGGTGGGAAACTCGGCGGTTCCATACAGTGAATGGACGGGATTCCGGGGCCGGTCCGACCCGGTTCGGCCGAGGGGGGCGGACGTAGAATCGGACCGAGCCGAGGGAGAGCCATGACCGATGCGCAGCCCGACCCGAGGGACCCGCGACCGCTGATCGGCGAGCCGCTCGCGCTCGACCTGCTCAACACCCGCTGGGCCGGAACGCCCGTCAACGACCTGCTCACCGACGTCGAGGGGTACGCGATCTGGCTCTCCTCCGCCGGGCTGGGCGGACGCTGCGCGGCCGACGAGGCGGGCCTGGCGGCGATCCGGCAGACCCGCGAGGCGATCCTGTCGGCCGCCCGGGACGCCCGCGAGCAAGGCGAGTTGGGCGCCGCGGCGCGGGACGGACTGGACGCGGTGCTGGCGCGCGGACGGATCCGGCGCACGGCGGCACCGGGCGGGGCCGAGGACCGGATCGAGGCCGACGGGCCGCAGTGGCTGGCGCCCTGGCTGGCGGCGGACGGCTTCCTCGCGCTGCTCGGCGAGGGGGCCCACCGGATCAGGCAGTGCGCGCACGAGGCGTGCATCCTGCACTTCTTCGACGCCTCGCAGAACGGCCGCCGGCGGTGGTGCCGGATGGCGGTGTGCGGGAACCGGGCGAAGGCGGCGCGGCACTATGTGAAGGCCCGGGGCTGACGGGCCTGCGGGCTGACGGACTGACGGGCTGACCGGCGGGTCGGCGGGCGGGCCGGAGCAGTGCGGGCGGACGCGCGACTCGGCGCGCGCCCGCCCGCGGGACGGTCAGGCCGGGGTGCCCAGCCAGTCGGTGAGGGCGGTGCGGAGCTCGCCCTGGCCGGGGTCGACGGCGCCCCAGGCGACGTAGCCGTCCGGGCGGATCAGCAGGACGGTGTCGCGCAGCTTGCCGTGCGGGTCGGCGGGGGCGGCGCAGACCACGCGGTCGGTCCAGGGCTCGGCGGCGGCCAGCTCGTCATTGCTGACCAGGACGAACTTCCCGGCGCGCAGCGCCTCGTAGAGCCGCTCCGGGGCGGCGGGGGCGCCCTCGACGGGCTTGCTCAGGGCGGTCAGCCGCAGGTCCGGGACGCGCTTGCCGACCTGCGGGTGGGCGTCCTTGGGGGCGGGGTAGGAGATGCCGATGCCGGAGACCAGCCTGGCGCCGCGCTCGGTGACCGGGTCGAGGTGGCCGCCCAGCGCGGTCAGCGCCCCGCGCAGGGCGCGGGTGGGGGCGGACTCGGCGAGCGCCAGCCGGATCAGCGCGCCGGAGGTGCGCAGCACCGTCCGGCCGACCGGGTGCCGCTCGGTCTGGTAGGTGTCCAGCAGGGCGTCGGTGGCGTGGCCCCGGAGCGCGGCGGCGAGCTTCCAGGACAGGTTGGCGGCGTCCTGGAGGCCGGTGTTCATGCCCTGGCCGCCGGCCGGGGAGTGGCAGTGCGCGGCGTCGCCGGCCAGGAAGACCCGGCCGGAGCGGTAGTTGGGGGCCTGTCGCTCGTCGCTGTGGAAGGTGGAGCTCCAGCGCACCTCGTGCAGGCCGTGGTCCTCGCCGAGGATGGCCCGGGTGAGGTCGGTGAGCTGCTCGGTGGTGGGGGTGGTGCCGTCCGGGTACCGCTCCTCGCGGTCCCAGGCGATGATCCGGAACCAGCCGTCGCCGAACGGGGCGATGAAGGCGAAGCCGGCCTGGTTGGCGCCGACGGTGATCGCCTGGGCGGGCTCGCGGTCCAGCCGGACGTCGGCCAGCACCACGGAGTCGACCACGGACTCCCCGGGGAACGGGATGCCCAGCAGGTCGCGGACGGTGGAGTGGACGCCGTCGGTGGCGACCGCGTACGCGGCGCGGTGGCTGTGCCCGTCCCGGGTCTCCAGCGTCACGCCCTCGGCGTCCTGGTGCAGCCCGGTGACCTCGGCGCCGCGCAGCACGGTCGCGCCGGCGTGCTCCGCGCGCTCCAGCAGCACCCGCTCGACGTTGTACTGCGGGGTGATCAGGACGAACGGGAAGCGGGTGGGCAGCGAGCCGAGGTCGACGCCGAAGCGGTCGAACATCCTCAGTTCGGCGAGCGGACGGCCGGTGGCGATCAGCTCCTCGGCCAGGCCCCGGGCGTCCAGCAGCTCCAGGCTGCGGGCGTGCACGGCGAAGGCCCGGGTGAGGTTGGACTCGGTGGCCCGCTTCTCCAGCACCGTGACGCCGACCCCGGCGGCGGCGAGGTCGCCGGCCAGCAGCAGTCCGGTCGGTCCGGCACCGACGATCAGGACGTCGGTTTCGGTCGTCGGCTTCACGGCCATGTATTCAGCTCCCGTTCCTCGGAGGGCGGTCGGACGCCGTTCCCGGCGTTCTCCCAGCCTCCATCATCGCGGGCGCCGTCGGGGCTGTGAACCGCCGGGTCCCGGCGGTGGGTGACCGCCGGGATCCGGGTACGGGTCGGACGGCTCAGGCGTGCCGGCGGATCTCCACCGTGCGGAACCGGTTGGCGACGAACGCGCCGTCGCAGTAGGCCGCGTTGGCGGCCGGGTTGGCGCCGGTGCCGTGCAGGTCGGAGAAGGCTGCGGTCTGGTTGGGGTAGACCCCGCCGGTGAGGTTGAGCGAGAGCGAGACGCCGGAGTCCAGCGCGGCCTCGACCAGCAGCGCCTCCACCGCGGGCGAGGTGGTGTAGCCGGAGGCGGTCATGGCGCCCTTCTCGCGGACCGTGGTGCGCAGCAACTCGACGGCGGCGGCGGTGGATTCGACGGCGACGGCGAAGGAGACCGGGCCGAAGCACTCGCTGCGGAAGACCGCGCGGTCGTCCGGCTTGTCGGCGTCCAGCTTGACCAGCGCGGGGGTGCGGACGGTCGCGCCGGGGAAGTCCGGCGAGGTCACCGCGCGCGGGGCGAGGGCGAGTTCGCCGTACTCGCCGCCGGCCGCGGCGGCCGAGCGCTGGAGCACCCCGGGGTTGACCACGGCGCCGAGGATCGCCGCGGCGCGGGCGTCGTCGGACAGCAGGCCCTCGATGGCGCCGGCCAGGTCGGAGACCACCTGGTCGTAGGACTTGTCGCCCTGGTCGGTGGCGATGCCGCCGCGCGGGATCAGCACGTTCTGCGGGGTGGTGCACATCTGGCCGCTGTAGAGCGAGAGCGCGAAGGCCAGGTTGCCCAGCATGCCCTTGTAGTCGTCGGTGGAGTCGATCACCACCGCGTTGACGCCGGCCTTCTCGGTGTACACCTGCGCCTGCTTGGCGTGCTCCTCCAGCCACTCGCCGAAGGCGGTGGAGCCGGTGTAGTCGATCAGCTTGATCGCCGGGTGGACGGCGAGCGCCTGGGCGACGGTGCCGCCCTCGTGCTCGGCGGCCAGGCAGACCAGATCGGCGTCGAAGCCGGCCTCGGCGAGCACCTCGCGGGCGATCCGCACGGTCAGCGCGAGCGGCAGCACGGCCCGCGGGTGCGGCTTGACCAGCACCGGGTTGCCGGTGGCCAGCGAGGCGAACAGGCCCGGGTAGCCGTTCCAGGTGGGGAAGGTGTTGCAGCCGATCAGCAGCGCGAGGCCGCGCGGGACGACGGTGAACTCCTTGGTCATCACCAGCGGGTCGCGCTTGCCCTGCGGCTTGGTCCAGCCGGCCTGCCGGGGCAGCCGGGTCTGCTCGGCGTAGGCGTAGGCGACGGCCTCCAGGCCGCGGTCCTGGGCGTGCGGGCCGCCGGCCTGGAAGGCCATGCCGTAGGCCTGGCCGGTGGTGTGCATGACGGCCTGGGCGAACTCGTGGGAGCGGGCGTTGATCCGGTGCAGGATCTCCAGGCAGACGGCGGCGCGCTCCAGCGGGGTCGCGGCGGCCCAGCCGGGGCGGGCGGCGGTGAGCGCGGCGATCAGCGCGTCCGGGGCGGCGTGCGGGTAGGTGATGCCCAGCTCGACGCCGTACGGGGAGGCCTCGCCGCCGACCTGGTCGCCGTCGGTGGGGTGGCCGTCGAGGGCGAAGGGCTTGCCGAGCAGGGCGTCGAAGGCGGCCTTGCCGTCCGCCGGGCCGCTCTCGCCGTAGGCCTTCGGGAACTCGGGGTAGGGCGACCAGTAGTCGCGCTCGGTGGCGGCGGTGAGCGCGGCGTCCAGGGTGGCCTGGTGGCGCTCGACCAGCTCGCTGACGAGGGGGTGGGTGACCGCTGCGGACATCTGTGCGCTCCTCGGAGGGCCTCGAAAAGCAGGACGGGACACGTCACAGAGTAACCGAACGATCGGTCGGCTCAAGGGGGTGCAGCGGGGGAATCCGGCGGGAACGCACAGGGGGCGCGTCCATGGCGGACGCGCCCCCGTGGGCTCGGGTGGTCCGGGTCTACGGCACGCCGAGCTCGAAGAGGACGTACCCGGCGTACCAGCCGGAGGCGACCGCGCCGGTCCCCAGGACGGTGGCCAGCACCGGCAGGCTCAGCTTGCGCATCGCCACCGCCAGCGCGATGAACAGCGGGAACACGGGCATCAGGTAGCGCGAGACGTTGCCGAAGATGCCGAGGCTGCCGAGCACCGAGACGATCGTGGCCAGCGTGTAGGCGGTCAGCACCAGCGGCGGGCGCAGCCGGACCAGCAGCACGATCAGCACCGGCAGGCTGAACACGATCAGGGTGGCGAGGAGGTCCGGCACCGGGAAGCCGTAGGGGTAGTCGCTGCGGCCCAGCATCACCCCGCGGATCGCGTGCCAGGTGCCCTGGCCCCAGTCGAAGTAGTGCATCCAGGCGTCCTGCTGGATCCGGAAGTAGCCGCCCCACTCGCCCGTCCGCCAGCCCACCCAGCCGACGTAGCCGAGCAGGCCGACCGGGGCCAGCACCATCGCGGTCAGCGGGCGCAGGACGCCGCTCTCCCGGCGGTACAGCTCGACGATCGCGGCCAGGCCGACGGCACCGATCAGGGCCGCGGAGGTGGGCCGGTTGAGCCCGGCGACCAGGGTGATCACCCCGGCGGCGATCCACTGCTTGGTCATCACGCAGTAGCAGGCCCAGGCGGCCAGCGCGACGAACAGCGAGTCCGAGTAGACGGCCCACTCGGCTCCCGACCCCGGGACGATCGCCCAGATGCCGGCCGCGATCACGCCCGAGCGCGCGTCCGAGGTGAGCTTCTCCACGACGGCGTAGATGCCGGCCGCGGCGAACAGCGAGGACACCACCGAGACGAGCATCCCGGCGCCGTACAGGCCGAGGCCGGTGGTCTCCGAGACCATCCGCATCAGGCCCGGGTAGAGCGGGAAGAAGGCGGCCGAGTTCTGCTCGATGGTGTAGCCGATCGGACCGTTGGGGATCGGTACGAGCGCCGGATGGTAGCCGAACTGCGCCACCTGCTGGTACCACCAGCCGTCCCAGGTGGCCAGCACGTCCCAGGGGTTGGCGCCGCCGCCGAACCGGGCCGGCTTCTTGGCGTAGTCGCCGGCGAAGGAGAGCAGCTTCATGAAGACGGTGAAGCCGATCAGCTTCAGCACCGCGTAGCACCACACGGCCGGTCCGTAGCGGACCACCAGCCGGCGGCCGCGTTCCTGCCAGGTGCGCCCGGTGTCCGCCGGCTCCTCGCTGCGCTGCTCTGGCATGTCGGAGGCGACTGCCGGTATTGCGTTCATCAGCCGTGGACCCCAGTGCTCTGGACGTGGACGGATCGTCCGGAGATTCTAGGGCCTGCCTTTCCGGGCTGGTGTGGACCAGTCGGACCCGATCGCGTAACGCGGGGGGCGGCCGGGGATACTCGGAGGATGGCCGATCACACCACGCGCACCGCCTACACCGTGGAGTCACTGCTCGCGGTGACCGTCGACGTGTTCAACGAGCGCGGCTACGACGGCACTTCCATGGAGGACCTGTCCCGGGCGGCGGGGATCTCCAAGTCCTCCATCTACCACCACGTGCGCGGCAAGGAGGAACTGCTGCGGCTGGCGGTCGGGCGGGCGCTGGACGGGCTGTTCGCGATCCTGGTCGAGCCGGCCGCGGTCCGGGGCCCGGCGGTGGAGCGGCTGGAGCACGTGGTGCGGCGCACCGCCGAGGTGCTGCTGGAGGAACTGCCGTACGTGACGCTGCTGCTGCGGGTGCGCGGCAACACGGCCACCGAGCAGTGGGCGCTGGAGCGCCGGCGGGACTTCGACCACCAGGTGGCCGAGCTGCTGCGGGCGGCGGTCGCGGACGGCGCGCTGCGCGCGGACGTGGAGCCGAGGCTGGCCACCCGGCTGCTGTTCGGGATGATCAACTCGATCGTGGAGTGGTACCGGCCGGGGCTCAAGGCCGCCGACGGGGTCGCGGACGCGGTGGTCCACCTGGCCTTCGACGGGCTGCGGGCGCGCTGACCGGCCCGGCCCGCCGCGGCGGGCCGACCGGTGGGCCGGTCGGTGAGACCGGCGGCCCGGCCGGTCAGATCGGCGGCACCTGGTCGGTCTCCTCGAAGACCAGCATGGTCCGGGTGCCGAGCACCTGGGGAATGGACTGGATGCTGCCCAGCACCAGCTCCCGCAGGGCCTGGTTGTCGGCGGTGTGCACCAGCAGCAGGACGTCGAAGTCCCCGCCGACCAGCGCGATGTGCGCCACCCCGGGCAGCTCCAGCAGCCGTTCGCGCACCGTCCGCCAGGAGTTCTGGACGATTTTCAGGGTGACGTACGCGGACGCGGTCTGACCTGCCCGTTCGTGGTCCACCCTGGCAGTGAAGCCGCGGATGATGCCGTCCTCGACCATTCTGGAGATCCGGGCGTACGCGTTGGCCCGGGACACGTGCACCCGCTCGGCCACCGAGCGGATGGAGGCGCGACCGTCCTGCTGCAGCAGCCGAAGGATCGACCGGTCGACCTGATCGAGTCTGGACATCTGTTCAGCAGACATGACCCCCCACCCCCACCGATTGGACACACTGCCACCAGTCGACCGCCGAACAGGCCGAATGTCCACCACCTTGTCACGCTTCTGGTCAAGATGAACAGACGACCGAACAATCGGTAGGGAGCCCCCGCCACCCCTGGAGGTGCCCCGAGATGACCGTTCTCGACCACAGACACCACACGAGCGTGCCCGGCTGGCTGCCCGGGGCCACCGCTCCGCGCACCGACCCGGCGCCCCTCCTCCCGGACCCGTCCCCCGTCCGGGCGCTCGGCACCCCGGCCCTGGAGAAGTACGACCCGGCCCTGCTGCGCGAGCTCTACCGCCGGCTGGTCGTCGGCCGCCGCTACAACCAGCAGGCCACCACCCTGACCAAGCAGGGCCGGCTCGCCGTCTACCCGGCGTCCACCGGCCAGGAGGCCTGCCAGGTCGCCGCCGCGCTGGTGCTCGGCGAGCACGACTGGCTCTTCCCCAGCTACCGCGACACCCTCGCGGTGGTCTCCCGGGGCGTCGACCCGCTGGAGGCGCTGACCCTGCTGCGCGGCAACGCCCACACCGGCTACGACCCGCGGGCCAGCCGCACCGCCCCGCTCTGCACGCCGCTCGCCACCCAGGCCCCGCACGCCGTCGGGCTGGCGCACGCCGCCCGGCTGCGCGGCGAGCCGGTGGTCGCGCTGGCGATGCTCGGCGACGGCGGCACCAGCGAGGGCGACTTCCACGAGGCGCTGAACTTCGCGGCCGTGCTCGGCGCCCCGGTGGTCTTCCTGGTGCAGAACAACGGCTACGCGATCTCCGTCCCGCTCAGCGCCCAGTCCGCCGCACCGAGCCTGGCCCACAAGGCCGTCGGCTACGGCATGGCGGGCCGGCTGGTGGACGGCAACGACGCGCCCGCCGTGCACTCGGTGCTGACCGAGGCGGTCGAGCGGGCCCGGGCCGGCGGCGGCCCGACCCTGGTCGAGGCGCTGACCTACCGGATCGACGCCCACACCAACGCCGACGACGCCACCCGCTACCGCACCGAGCCCGAGGTGGCCGCCTGGCGCGAGCACGACCCGATCCTGCTGATGGAGCGCGCGCTGCGCGGGCTCGGCGTGCTGGACGACCGGCTGGTGCGGGAGGCGGCCGACGAGGCCGAGGCGCTGGCGGCCCGGATGCGGGCCGAGTTCCACGCCGACCCGGCCCTGGACCCGATGGCGCTGTTCGCCCACGTCTACGCCGAACCGACCCCACAACTACGGGAGCAGGAAGCCCAGTTGGCCGAAGAGCTGGCCGCCGAGGCGGAGGTGGCGGACCGGTGAGCACCTCCCACCCGTCGCCCGCGCCCACCCTCGGCGGGGCCTCCCCCAGCCTCCGGCCGGGGGGACCCCCATCGCGGCGCCCCTCCGACGCCCGCCCGTCGAGCATGGCCCAGGCGCTCAACTCCGCGCTGCGGGACGCCATGCGCGAGGACCCGGCGGTGCACGTGCTCGGCGAGGACGTCGGCGCGCTCGGCGGCGTCTTCCGGATCACCGACGGGCTCACCGCCGAGTTCGGCCCGGAGCGCTGCCTGGACACCCCGCTGGCCGAGGCCGGCATCCTCGGCACCGCGATCGGCATGGCGATGTACGGGCTGCGCCCGGTCGTCGAGATGCAGTTCGACGCCTTCGCCTACCCGGCGCTGGAGCAGCTGTTCTCGCACGTCGCCAAGATGCGCAACCGCACGGCCGGCAGGATGCCGCTGCCGATCACCGTCCGCATCCCGTACGGCGGCGGCATCGGCGGCGTCGAGCACCACAGCGACGCCTCCGAGGCGTACTACACCAGCACCCCCGGCCTGCACGTGGTCACGCCGGGAACGGTGGCCGACGCGTACGGGCTGCTGCGCGCCTCGATCGCCTCCGACGACCCGGTGGTCTTCCTGGAGCCCAAGCGGCTCTACTGGGGCAGGGCCGACTTCGACCCGGCGACGCCGGTCGAACCGATCGGCCGGGCGGTGCTGCGGCGCACCGGCACCTCCGCCGTGCTGATCACCTACGGCCCCTCGCTGCCGGTCTGCCTGGAGGCGGCCGAGACGGCGAAGGCCGAGGGCTGGGACCTCGCGGTGCTGGACCTGCGCACCCTGGTGCCCTTCGACGACGAGACGGTCTGCCGGGTGGTGCGCTCGCTCGGCCGGGCCGTGGTGGTGCACGAGGCGAGCGGCTTCGGCGGCACCGGCGCGGAGATCGCCGCCCGGGTCACCGAGCGCTGCTTCCACCACCTGGCCGCGCCCGTGCTGCGGGTCACCGGCTTCGACATCCCGTACCCGCCGCCGATGCTGGAGCACCACCACCTGCCCGGGGTGGACCGGATCCTGGACGCGGTCGCCCGGCTCCAGTGGGAGGACCGAGGATGATGCCCGTCGTGCGCGAGTTCCGGCTGCCCGACCTCGGTGAGGGTCTCACCGGGGCGGAGGTGGTGCGCTGGATGGTCGAGGTCGGCGAGGTGATCGCCGTCGACCAGCCGGTGGTGGAGGTGGAGACCGCCAAGGCCGTGGTGGAGGTGCCCTGTCCGTACGGCGGGGTGGTCACCGCGCGGTACGGCGAGGTGGGCGAGGAGATCGCCGTGGGCGCGCCGCTGGTGACGGTCGCGGTGGGGCCGTCGTCGTCGGGGAGCGGTCCGCAGGCTCCGGATGAGCCGGGCGTCGTCGCCGCTCCCGCGGCCTCCGAGGTGGAGCGGCCGCTGGTCGGGTACGGCGTCGCCGAGCCGGGCCGGGGCGGGCGCCGGCGCCGGGTCGGGGGGCCGGCCGCGGTGCCGGCCCCGGTCGTGGCCGGTGGCGGTGCCGCTGCTGGTGCTGGTGCTGGTGCTGCGGCCGGTGCGCCGGCGGGTGCGGTGGCCGTGCGGGCTCCGGCGGTGCCGACCGGGCCCGCGGTGGTGCCGGTGATCTCGCCGCTGGTGCGGCGGCTGGCCCGGGAGCAGGGGGTCGACCTGACCGCGCTCGCCGGGAGCGGGCCGGACGGACTGATCATGCGTGCGGACGTCGAACGGGCGGTCGCGGCCAGGGTGGCCGCTCCGGCGCCCGCCGGGCCGGCCGTGCGGGACGGTGTGGTCCCGCTGCGCGGACTGCGCAAGGCGGTGGCCGAGAAGCTGAGCCGCAGCCACCGGGAGATCCCGGCGGCGACCTGCTGGGTGGATGCGGATGCCACCGAACTCATGGCGCTGCGAAGGCAGTTGAACGCCACGCCGGGGCCGAAGGTGAGCGTGCTGGCGCTGCTGGCGCGGATCTGCACCGTCGCGCTGGCGCGCTTCCCGGAGCTCAACTCCTCGGTGACCGAGGACGGTTCGGGCATCGTCCGGCATTCGGCGGTGCACCTGGGCTTCGCCGCGCAGGGCGAGCGCGGGCTGGTCGTCCCGGTGGTCCGGGACGCGCAGAACCGCAGCACCGAACAACTCGGCGAGGAACTGGCCCGGTTGACCGAGGCTGCGCGCGGCAGTGAGCTCACCCCGGCCGAACTGACCGGCGGGACCTTCACGTTGAACAACTACGGGGTGTTCGGCGTGGACGGTTCCACCCCGATCCTCAACCACCCGGAGGCGGCGATGCTCGGGGTCGGCCGGATCGTGGCCAAACCCTGGGTCCACCAGGGGGAGTTGGCGGTGCGCGAGGTGACCCAGCTGTCGTTCACCTTCGACCACCGGGTCTGCGACGGCGGGACGGCGGGCGGCTTCCTGCGGTTCGTCGCCGACTGCGTGGAGCAGCCGGGGATGCTCCGGCCACCGATGGAACCCGGGCCCCCCTTCGGGGGGTTATGGGTCGCCCGGGGGGGGCGGGGGGCCCCCCCGCGCCACCGCGGACCGGGGAGAGTAGCGCGTCCCCGGCCCGGATGTCCGGGCTTCGCGCGATTCGTCGGAGGAGCGCTCCGGCCGTGCCACGCTGCCCTGGCGCCAGTAGGGACAAGCCGAGTGGTGGCGCAGCCGGCCGGAGGCGAAACGATTCTCTTGGGTACTCGAAACGTAGCGGTGAAGTCCCGCGGGACAGTCCTGGTCCGCACCGGACACGGCTCGGCGGGGGCCGCCTCCGTCCCGGGCCTGCCGACGGGCGCGCCCGGGCGGGCCCCGGCGCGGGAGGTGGTGCGGGAGGTGGCCGTCCGGCCGTCGACGCCGCTGGACCCGCTGGACCCGCTGGACCTGCCGCCCCTGCCGGCGGCGGAGGCGCCGACGGCGGTGCTGCCGCCGGTGTCGCTGCTGGAGCCCGTCCGGCCGGTGATCCCGGCCCGGCCGCCGCACCCGCCGGCCGTGCCCGCCCCCGCCCCCGCCCCCGCCACCGGCCCCGCCACCGGCCCCGGCCCCGCTTCCGGTTCCGGCGCCGCGCCCGCCACCGGCGCCGTCCTCGCTCCGGACCCCACCTCCTTCCGCCCGCTGTTCGCCGACGCGCCCGGCCTCAACTGGGCCGGGCCGGGCGACCGGTGGACCGAGGCCTGGGGCGTGCGGACCCCCGTCGGGCAGCTCCCGGCCGCACCGCCCGCCGTCGCGCTCCCCGCTGCCGGGCTCCCCGCCGTCGGCCTTCCCGCTGCGGGTCAGGACGGGACCGCCGGCCGACCGCCGCTCACCGGCCGGGAGGTCGCGCTGGTCCGGGCCGGCCTCGCCGCCGTCGGGCCGGACGCCGACCGGGCCACCGCGCACTTCTTCGCGCTGCTCTTCCTGCGCCACCCCGAGCTCCGCCCCTCCTTCCCCGCCGCCATGGACGTCCATCGCGACCGGCTGTTCCGCACCCTGCTGGCCGTCGTGCGCGAGATCGACCAGCCGGTGGCCCTGCGCGCCACGCTGACCGGGCTCGGCCGAGACCACCGTCGGTACGGCACGCTGACCGGGTACGACGCCGCGGTGGAGGAGTGCCTGGTGGCGACGCTGGCCCGGTACGCGGGCGGCCACTGGGACGCCGAGGCCGAATCGGCCTGGCGCCGCGCCTACCGGATGATCTCCTCGGCCGTGATCGAGGCCGCCGAGGAGGACGCCCGGACCTCGCCGCCCTGGTGGCAGGGCGAGATCGTCCGGCACGAGCGCCGCACCCGGGACGTCGCGGCGATCACCGTCCGCCCGGACCAGGCGTACCCGTTCCGGGCCGGGCAGTACGCCGCCCTGGAGACGCCCTGGTGGCCGAGGGTCTGGCGGCAGTACTCCTTCGCCGGGGCGCCCCGTCCGGACGGGCTGCTGACCTTCCACGTCAAGGCCGTCCAGGCGGGCTGGGTGAGCAACGCGCTGGTCCACCGGGCCGCGCCCGGGGACGTGCTGCGGCTCGGTCCGGCGGCCGGCTCGATGACCGTCGACCACGCGGCGGGACCGGACCTGCTCTGCCTCGGCGGGGGCACCGGCATCGCGCCGATCCGCGCCCTGGTCGAGGAGGCGGTCGAGCACGGCGTGCCCGGCCGCCGGGTCGAGGTGTTCTACGGGGCCCGCCGGGCCGAGGAGCTGTACGCGCTGGGCGAGCTGCGCGAACTGGCCGCGCGGAACCGGTGGCTGACGATCCGTCCGGTGCTGTCCGGTGGCGCCCCGGCGGGTGTCCTGCTGCCCGGGGGTCCGCTGCCCGGCGGGCCGCTGACCGGCGAACTGCCCGAGGTGGTGAGCCGGTTCGGCCCGTGGACCGGGCGCGAGGCGGTGCTCAGCGGGCCGGCCGCGATGGTGCGCACGGGCGTCGGGGCACTGCTGCGGGCCGGGGTGCCGGCCGAGCGGATCCGGCACGACCCGGTCGGCGACCCGACCGCGGGTTGATCACCCGAGGTCGGGTGCGAGGAGCGCGCGGATGCCCTCGATGTTGGCCGCCAGGTACGCCCGCAGCCGGGGCGGGACCACGTTGACCGAGGTGACGCCCTCGCGGGTGAACGGCAGCCGGACCACCTCGTACTCGCCGTTGGGGTCGGTCACTTCGGGCCCGTGCCGCCGGCTGAGGTCCATCGAGGCGAGCCGGCAGACGAAGAAGTGCTGCACCTTGACCCCGTGCGGGTGCGGCAGGGTGCCGTCGTCGACGGCGGCACCCCCGGCCGGTGGCTGGGGCATGGTGTGGCTGATGGTGTCGACGAAGGCGGGCACCACGTCCACGACCTTGCCGCCGAGCTCCTCGTCCACCTCGCGGTGCAGCGCCTCGACCACCGTCCGGTCCTCGCGCTCGACCCCGCCGCCGGGGGTGATCCAGTACGGGTGCGGCGAGTCCGGCCGGACCCGCCGGATCAGCACGATCGACGCCGGGCCGTACGGATCGTCCGGGTCGAGCTCCAGCAGGATCGCCCGCGCGGTGCGCTTCACGACGGGGCGCGGTGGCGGCGGAGTGCGGTTCTCGGGGCCCATGGCCACCTCCGGGACTGGCGCGTTGTGCGGGATTCTCCCGCGCCGGGGCGGGGGCGAAACCCGGGGAACAGGGCGAAACACACCGGGAACGGGTCGAAACGCCGACCCGGTCGGGTGCATCCGTTCGGGGCCCCGCTGTGCTGCAATGAGCAGCTATCGGGCAAATCGGAGGTTTCGCTCCGCATGCCCGTTCTGGGCACGGACCTGTACGAGGGACTCGGGCTGGGGGTTGGGTGGCATGGATCGGATCGCACGGCCTTCCGGGAAGACGCAGCCGCTCGGGAAGGCACAGTCCTGCGGGAAGTCGCAGCCGTCCGAGCGGACGCGGCCGTTCGGGACCGCCCGGGAGCCCAGGATCGCGCGGGAGTCCGGGGCGGCCGGGTCGCGGCGGGCGGCCGCGGACCGCGGGCCCACCCTGATCGGCTCCGTCCAGCGGGCGCTGCGGCTGCTGGAGGCGGTCGGCGGCTTCCGGCACGGCGCGACCGCCAAGCAGCTGGCCCGGGCCGCCGGACTGCCCCTCGGCACCGCCTACCACCTGCTGCGGACCCTGGCCCACGAGGGCTACCTGCGGCGCTCCGAGGGGCGCTTCTTCCACGGGGAGGCGCTCGACGGCATAGCCCGCCCCGGCGCGCGGCCCGGCGATCCCGACCTGCGGACGCGGATGCAGTCCCTGCGGGACGAACTCGGCGCCGCCGTCTACTTCGCGCTCTACCGGGACGGCGAGGTCCACGTGGTGGAGGTGGTCGAGGGCCCGAGCCGGCCCGCCGTCGAGCCCTGGGCGGACTTCCGGGCCACCGCCCACGCGCACGCCATCGGCCAGTGCCTGCTCGGCCAACTGCCCGAGGAGGAACGCCGTGACCACCTCGCCCGCCACCCGCCGGCCGGGCTCACCCCGTCCACCCTCACCGGTGAGAGCGCGGTGCTGCGCCGGCTCGCCTCGCTGCGGCCGACCATGCCCGTGCTGGAGCGGCAGGAGTACGTGCTCGGCACGGTCTGCGCGGCCGTCCCGATCACCATAGGCCCGGTGGTCGCCACCATGGCCCTGTCGCTCCCGGTCGACCAGGCCGACCGGCTGGGGCCCGCCGCCCGCCAACTGCGGCGCGGGGTGGGGGCGATGAGCCCGGCGTTCATCTCCTGACACCACTTGGTCTGGACCAGCTCCGGCTCGTTCACCATTTGAAAAAGCACACCTTGTCCGCTACATCCCCAAACGGGACGATGATGATCGAACGTGGATTGGTTGCATAAACCGTCACAAAAACCGTCGAAAACATGTCCGGCCGCCATCGGGCCAGCAGACCGACGGCGCGGGCAGAACGAGAGGTACTGGCGCCATGCAGCACAGCACAGTCCAGGGTCACCTGGTGATGAACCTCGTGGTCTCGCACGAGCTCTCCTTCCGCCTCCCGGTGGACCTGGCGTACGAGGCCGACGATCCGTACGCCGTCCGGCTCACCTTCCACCTCCCCGGAGACGCCCCGGTCACCTGGTACTTCGCGCGGGAGCTGCTGCTCGACGGGATCAGCGGGCCGGCGGGCGAGGGCGACGTGCACATCCGCCCGGTCGGCGACGAGCTCTCGGAGGTCCGCATCGTGCTGCGCTCCCCCGACGGCGACGCCCTGCTGTGCGCCTCGTCCGCGCCGCTGATCGCCTTCCTGGCGCGCACCGACCGGCTGGTGCCGATGGGACAGGAGTTCACCGGGCGGGACATCGACGCCCAGCTCGCCGACCTGCTCAAGGGGCGCGAGAACGCGGGGTGAGCGGTCCGGCGCCGACAGGCCGCGCGGCGAGAACGGCGAAGGGGCCCGTACCCGGTGGAACACCCGGGTGCGGGCCCCTTTCGGCTGTCCGCGCGGCGCCGGTCAGTCGTCGTCCAGGGCCAGGTGCAGGCCCCACGAGACCAGGCTGATGATCAGCGAACCGACCAGCGCGGAAACGAAGTTGGTCACGTGGAAGTCCAGGCTCAGCTTCCCGGAGGCCCAGGAGGTGAGCAGGAGCATCAGGGCGTTGATCACGAAGGTGATCAGACCCAGCGTGAGGATGAACAGGGGGAGCGAGAACAGCTTGACCACCGGCTTGATCAGCCAGTTCACCACGCCGAACACGACGGCGACGCCGAGCACCGTCAGCGCCTTGTGCTGCCAGTCCGCGTTGCCCTCGGCGAGTTGGATGCCGCTGACGATCCAGGCGGCGACCCAGATGGCCGCCGCGTTGATCAGTGTCTTGATGACGAAACCCTTCATGCCGCCCAAGCCTGACAGGTACCCCCGTCCCGGCGGAACCACCGGACGGCGGGGTGGTGTTGAATGCCCCTGGTCCGGGAGGTGGACGGACGGGCCCGAGAACGAGGGAGGACGGCGGCGGTGAAGCTCTTCCGGCTGGACGGACTGGACGCCGAACGGGCGGCCAACGACGGTGCGTACCTGCGGTTCCTGCGCGAACCGCGGATGTCCGCCGGGCTGTACGCGCTCGCCCCCGGCGACACCGACACCCAGACCGCGCACGACCAGGACGAGATCTACCAGGTGATCAGCGGCCGGGCCGAGCTGACCGTCGGCGCCGAGACCGCCACGGTCGGCCGCGGCACCGTGGTGTACGTGCCGGCCGGCACCCCGCACCGGTTCCACCACATCACCGAGGAGCTGCGCGTCCTGGTGGTGTTCTCCCCGCCGGAGGACTGAGCGCCCCGCCGGTTAGGGTCGGCGTCATGAGCACCAAGACGCTGACCGAAGAACTCTGGGCGGCCATCGAGCCGGTGTACGCCGAGATCCTCGCCCACCCCTTCCTGGCCGGGCTCACCGACGGCACCCTGCCGCGCGCGGCCTTCCGCCACTTCGTCGTCCAGGACTCGCACTACCTGCGCGACTACGCCCGCGCGCTCGCCGTCTGCGCCGCCAAGGCGCCCGGCGAGCAGGACGTCCGGGCCTTCGCCGACGACGCGGTCGGCGCGCTCGCCGCCGAGCAGGGCATGCACGCCGAGTTCCTGACCGCCTTCGGCGGCAGCGCCGAGGAGGCCGCCGCCGAGCCCGTGCTGCCCACCACCCGGGCCTACACCAGCTACCTGCTGGCCACCGTCTACGGCGGCTCCTTCGCCGAGGCGGTCGGCGCGGTGCTGCCCTGCTACTGGATCTACGCCCGGGTCGGCGAGGCGCTGCTCGCCCAGGGCTCGCCCGACCCGCTGTACAGCAAGTGGATCGCCACCTACGGCGACGAGGCCTTCCAGTCGGTGGTCCGCCGGGTGCTGGCGCTCACCGACCGGCTCGGTGAGGAGCTGTCCGCGGCCGAGCGCCGCAAGGTGGTCGAGCACTTCGTGACCACCTCGCGCTACGAGTGGATGTTCTGGGACGCGGCCTGGCGCGGAGAGCGCTGGCCGGTCTGAAGCCGCGCGGGTGCGTCCGCCGGTCGTCCGCCCGCCGTCCAGGTGCCGTACGGACGACGGGCGGGCGCTGCCGGGACGACGGGCGGTGCCGGGTCAGCCGGTGACGAAGTAGCCGGTCAGGTCGGCGACGACGTTCACCGGGCCGCCGTGGTTGAAGACCGAGTAGGTGCCCCCGCCGGTGACCCCGGTGGTCACCGAGTTGGCGACGGTCTGCCCGGGTTCGACGTTCACGGTGGAGGTGTTCGGCGGCAGGCCCCCGCCCGGGAACACCGTGAGGTGGCCGGAGTCGGTGACGTCGGTGATCGTGACGTTGGCCTCGACACCCAGCACGTTCGGGACGGAGCCGTCCGCGGGCACGGCCTGGACGGCCGTGGTCGCCCCCTGCTGGAGCTTGCCGCCGGTGATCCGGGTGTCGAGGTTGCGGACCGGCGTCGTGAGCGCGCTGAACAGGCCCCTTCCGGACGGCCCGTAGTAGCCGACGACGTCGACGATCACGTGCACCCAGCCGGCGCGGTTGTAGACGTCGATCCGCCCGTCCGCGCCGACCGGCACCACGACCTGGTTCGCGACCGTCGATCCCACCGGGAAGTTGACGTTCGAGCCGTAGGCGGGCCGCTGCGTCCCGCTCGGGTACGCGGTCAGGAAACTGTCCCAGGAGCCGTCCGTGGTGGTGACGTTGAGGACCACCGAGGTGGCGTCCGCGGTCCCCAGCTCGGGGCGGGCGACCTGGTAGCTGCGCACCGCGTCGCCGCCGAGCCGCCCGGTGCCGTCGCTGCGGCTGTCGGCGATCCGGGTCGGGGTCAGCGGGCCGTACTTGTCGGGCGCCGCGGTCCGGTAGTACCCGACCACGTCGAGCACGACATGGGCGGTGCCCGCGTTGTTGTAGACGTTGATCCACGGGGCGCCCCGGCCGACCGGACCGACCGCGATCGTGACCAGGTTGGAGATGGTCTGGCCGGCCTTGAAGTTGATGCTGGAGGTGGCGGGCTTGGTGCCGGCCGGGCCGGCCTTGGCGGCGAGCGTGACGAAGCCGTCGGCGGTCGGGTCGGTCACGGTGAGGTTGACCACCACGGCCGTGGCGTCGGTCGGCACGGCGGAGCCGCAGTACATCGGCGGGTGGCTGCCGCAGCGCTGCGACACCGGGGTGCTGTAGTACTCGCCTTCCTTGAGCGGTCCGAAGTGGTCGTGCGACGGGGTCTGGTCGTAGGAGCGGGTGTCCAGGATCCGGGTCGGGGACATCCCGACGAACCCGGCCGGTGCGGTCACGTCGGCGGCAGCGGTCACGGCCGCCGGTGCCGCGGTCGCCGGGACCGCGGCGAGCGCCGCCACGGTCAGGTTGAGCGCCGCGAGAGCGGCTGTGGACACGGCTGTTCTGGCCCGCATGATCAGGTTCCCCCCTGGTCGATGGCACCGGACGGGCGTTCTTCCGGCACTGGTTGGACGCTTGGGAACGCCGGGGGTTGTACGCCGCCGGACGAATTCTCGGGGGTCACCCGGGGGGTCGGGCTCGGGGTGATCTCGGGGTTCTCTCCGGGCCGTTGGGCCTCGTTCCGGCACTCGCGCCACCGTACGATCGAAGTACCGAAAGCAAGCGGGATGCGGCACCGGACGGCGGCCGACCCGAGGGGAGAAGAGGAACCGACATGGCTGAGCTCTGGAAGTCGCTGCCCTCCTGGGTGCGCAACATCGTCATCCCGGTGCTGGTCCTGGTGCTGGCCTGGAACATCGTCGCCTTCGTGTTCGGCGTCGTCGGCGCCCTGCTCTCGATCGTGATCAAGCTGCTGGTGGTGGTCGGCATCGCCGCCGCCGTGGTGGTCCTGGTGAAGAAGGCCGCCAAGAGCTGACCCACCACCCCGTAACGCCGCCCTGAGGCCCGGCCCCCCACGAGAGGGGGGACCGGGCCTCGGCCGTTCTCCGGTATCCGATCGGCTACTGGTTGCGGTAGTAGCCGAAGAGGTCGACGACGACATCGGTCGTGCCGGCGCGGCCGACCGGGCGGGGTGGGGCGCTCTGGACCTGCGGCGATCGGCTCGCTACGGTGTTGGGCGTCGTGTGCAGGCAACACCGCCTGCGACGCGGGAGCTCGGAGCACCGGGCTGAGAGGACGCTGACCGGGACGTCGACGGACGGACCGACGGCTGCGTCGACCGCAGGAACCTGACCGGGTAATGCCGGCGTAGGGAGTAGAGGTCAGATGACCACGTTCGAAGCACAGCCGCAGTCTGCCCAGGGCGCCCCCAGCAGCGAGCGCACCGGCTACCCGACCCCGGCCTGGCGCAAGTCCTACCGCGAGGGGTCGCGTCCCGACCTGCGCGTTCCGTACCGCGAGGTGCGGCTCTCCAACGGCGGGTCCGTCCCGCTGTACGACACCTCCGGCCCGTACACCGACCCGTCCTTCGAGCCCGATGTGCGGCGCGGCCTGCCCGCCCTGCGGGACGCCTGGATCCGCCAGCGCGGCGACGTCGAGGAGTACGACGGCCGCGAGCCGCGCCCCGAGGACGACGGGATCAAGCACACCTCGCCGCGCGGCGGGAACCTGCGCAACCTGGACGCCGTCTTCCCGGGCCGGCCGCGTCGCCCGCTGCGCGGTCGCGGTGGCGCCGCCGTCACCCAACTCGCCTACGCCAAGCGGGGTGTGGTGACGCCGGAGATGGAGTTCGTGGCGCTGCGCGAGGGCCTGGCGCCGGAGTACGTGCGCGCCGAGGTGGCCCGCGGCCGGGCCGTCATCCCGGTCAACGTGAACCACCCGGAGGTGGAGCCGGCCGTCATCGGCACCAACTTCCTGGTGAAGATCAACGCCAACATCGGCAACTCCGCCGTCACCTCCTCGATCGAGGAGGAGGTGGAGAAGATGACCTGGGCCACCCGCTGGGGAGCGGACACCGTCATGGACCTCTCCACCGGCCGCAACATCCACACCACCCGCGAGTGGATCCTGCGCAACTCCCCGGTGCCGATCGGCACCGTGCCGCTGTACCAGGCCCTGGAGAAGGTGGACGGCAGGGCCGAGGAGCTGAGCTGGGAGGTCTACCGGGACACGATCGTCGAGCAGTGCGAGCAGGGCGTCGACTACATGACCGTCCACGCCGGCGTGCTGCTGCGCTACGTCCCGCTCACCGCGCGCCGCAAGACCGGCATCGTCTCGCGCGGCGGCTCGATCATGGCGGCCTGGTGTCTGGCCCACCACCAGGAGAACTTCCTCTACACCAACTTCGAGGAACTCTGCTCCATCCTGGCCTCCTACGACGTCACCTTCTCGCTCGGCGACGGCCTGCGCCCGGGCTCGATCGCGGACGCCAACGACGAGGCGCAGTTCGCCGAGCTGAAGACCCTCGGCGAGCTCGGCCGGATCGCCCGCGAGCACGACGTCCAGGTGATGATCGAGGGCCCGGGCCACGTCCCGATGAACAAGATCAAGGAGAACATGGATCTCCAGAAGGAGATCTGCGACGAGGCGCCGTTCTACACCCTCGGCCCGCTGACCACGGACGTCGCCCCCGGCTACGACCACATCACCTCGGGCATCGGCGCGGCGATGATCGCCTGGTGGGGCACCGCGATGCTCTGCTACGTGACCCCCAAGGAGCACCTGGGCCTGCCCAACCGGGACGACGTCAAGACCGGTGTGATCACCTACAAGATCGCCGCCCACGCCGCCGACCTGGCCAAGGGCCACCCCGGCGCCCAGGCCTGGGACGACGCCCTCTCCGACGCCCGCTTCGAGTTCCGCTGGGAGGACCAGTTCAACCTGGCCCTCGACCCGGAGACCGCCCGCGCCTTCCACGACGAGACCCTCCCCGCCGAGCCCGCCAAGACCGCGCACTTCTGCTCGATGTGCGGCCCGAAGTTCTGCTCGATGAAGATCTCCCAGAAGATCCGCGACGAGCACGGCGACGGTTCCACCGCCGTGGACACCGAGTTCGACGCCGAGGCCCTGGCGGGCATGGCCGAGAAGTCCGCCGAGTTCGCGGCCCAGGGCAACAAGGTCTACCTGCCCCTGGTCGACTGACCCGGGACGCCTGAGCGCCGCCCCGATCACCTCGGGGCGGCGCTTCGCCGTCCTCGCCGTCCTCGGCTACTTCTCGGCGTCGCCGAAGACCATGCGGTGTCCGCGCGCGGTGTCCATGTACTCACGGACGCGGTGGATCAGCCCGTCACGGAGTTCGAAGACCAGGCAGTAGTCATTGGCGTAGTGATTGCCGTTGGCGAGCGTCGCGGTCATGGTCTCCTCCACGATCACGCGCTCGCCGTCGGCGTGGAAACCGTGGAAGGTGACGTCGACGTCCCTGACGAACAGGCGGGAGAAGTCCTCGGCGAGGAAACGCGTGATCATTTCCCTGCCGACCATGTGACTGGGGCGGTCCAGCGCGGTGGCCGTCGCGTTTCCCGGAGGTGCCAGCCACTCGGCGTCCTCGGTGAAGACCGCGGAGATCTGGTCGGCGTCGTGGCCGGCGAACGCCTTCCAGGCGGCCCGGACGATGTCGTGGCTGCTCACCGGGGTTCGGTCGGGACGGGTGCCGGTCCGGGCGCGGCCGATGAAGCGGCCTCCAGCGTGCGGCGGATCACCGCCGAACCGTGCTCGACGGACTCGGCGATCGGTGCGGCCAGCGCGTCGGGCAGGACATCGGTGTGCCACACGAATCTCGTCCGGCCGCCGGCCTCCGGAAGGGCCTGCATGGACGCGTGGTGGTGGGACGGATGGAGGCTGCCGCCGACGACCGTGTAGGCGACCCGCATCGCCTCGTGGTCGAGGTCGACGAGCCGTTCGAACACGATCGTGCCGTCGGCGAAGGTGATGGTGCGCGTGTCCGAGCTCAGCCGGGTGTCGGTGACGAACCCGGGCGCCAGCCGCTCGTGCACCGCGCCGTAGTCGCTGAGCACCGACCACACCGCCTCGGGGCGGGCATCGATGACGATTTCCTTGTGGATCGAGGCCATGGGTGATCGACTCCTCGTCAGGCCGAAGCGATGCAGAACAGGTGGCCCTCGGGGTCGGCGAGAACGGTCCACTCGCCTTCGCCGGGCTGGAACTCCGGCTTGGTCGCCCCCGCCGAGAGCAGCTCCTTCACCGTGGTCTCGGGATCGGCCACCGTGAAGTCGAGGTGGGCGTGCTTCGCGGCGTCGGGCCAGCCGGGCCCCCGGTAGCCGACGACCCGCTGGAAGGCCAACCGGACCGGCCCCCTGCCGAGTTGGACGAAGTCGTCGTCGCCCTGCCCGAGGTCCCAGCCGGTGACCTTGCGGTAGAACTCGGCGAGGGCCCGGGGATCGGCGCAGTCGATGGTGATCGCGGTGAGTTCCGCGTGAACGGCCATGGATGGCTCCCTTCGTGTCATCACGTGAGCCCCAGCATCCGGGGCAATGGCGCCGAAGGTCTTGAAGATCCTTGCGGGCCGTTCTGTCGTACCCGGCGGATACCGTTCGCGGCATGCTGTCCGCATCGACCCTCGCCGCCCGGCCGGAGTTCACCGTGGCCGTGGTGGGGTGCCGCTCCGACCACGCCCGGTGGTCGCAGCCGGAGACCCGCGACGACCACCGCCTGGTGCTGGTGCGACGCGGCAGGTTCCGACGGTCGGCCGACGGCGCCGACATCGATCTGGACCGGACCACGGCCTACTTGGGCGCGCCCGGCGAACAGGAGCGCTTCGCCCATCCGGCCGGCGGCGACGTCTGCACGTCGGTCAGCTTCGAACCCTCCCTCCTCGGGCGCCCGCCCGCCGCGACGACGGTGTATGTCGACGCGCGCGTCGATCTCGCCCACCGCCGTCTGGTGGCCGCCGCGGCCACCGGCGACATCGACTACGCGCTGGCGGAGGAACTGCTCCGCCTCGTCGCGGCCGTGGCCGGTGAGCCGACCTTCCGCTCCCGGCCGGCCGACCGGGCGCTGGCCGCCGCGGCGCGCGGGGCGATCATCGAAGAGGCCCCGGAGGCCGGAGGGCTCTGCGCACTGGCCGCGCTGCTGGAGGTGTCGCCCTACCGACTGAGCCGGGTGTTCTCCAGGGAGACGGGCGTCTCGCTGACCCGCTACCGCAACCGCGTGCGCGTCACCCGGGCCATGGACCGGATCGCCGAGGGCGAACCCAGCCTCGCCGCCCTGGCAGCACAGCTCGGCTTCGCCGACCAGGCGCACCTGACCCGCATCGTCCGCGAGCACGTGGGACACACACCGACGGTGCTGCGTCGGCTGCTTGCCCCGGTTCGCGCCCGCCATGAGCCGACGGGCCGATGAACATGCCGCCGTGGGTCACGCGGGCTCGGCGGCGAGCAGGTCGGTGGTGCGGTCCGCGGTGAGCACGCCGAGGATGTAGCCGTCCTCGTCGACGACGGGCCAGACCGCCAGGTGCTTGATCCGCATGGCGATCGCGGCCAGGGTCAGGCCCATGGTCGGCCAGGCGAACGGGCCGCGCTGGTGGGTGGTGGCGCTGATGGCGGTCCGCTCGGTGTACCAGGAGCGGGTGAGGAACGGGTGGAGTCCGGTGCGGGTGACCAGCCCTTCGCACCGGCCGTCGTGGCCGCGCACGAGGAGGTAGTCCAGGTGGGCGCCGCGGAGGATGTCGTCGGCCCGGTCGACGGTGCTGTCGTCGGCTATCTGGTAGTCGCAGGGTTCCATGGCGTCGGCGACCGTGAGGCCGTGGCCGGGCCGGGCGGGCTGGGGCGAGTGAGTGGTCACGGGCGAGTGAGTGGTCACGGCGTTCACCGTTCCCGTCTCCGGCCGCCCGCCGGGGCGGGGTCTGCCGGGCTGTCCTGCACCCAGAACGAAGCCGGAACGGGGACCGGGATACGTGATGCCCTGGATGTCTCCGAGGCTACTCCTGCGGTGGTCGGCCCGGCGGAGGCTACGGCGGAGTAGCGTGGGGAGCAACCGAGGACATTTCGGACACCGGCATCAGCGTCGACGTCGCCCTGGGTCATGACGGGTCCCTCGTGGACCGGACGGGCGGCCTCAGATGATGCCGATCCCCCTTCCCATTCCTTCCTCCCCCGGGCCGTGGACGGTGCCCGGTGCCCCGCTGCTGCCGCGCTTGGAGCTGGAGCCGACGATGTCGCGGGAGGGTGTCTTCGACGGGGCCTGGTGGCCGCGTTCGAACGAGGTCCTCGCCGAACTGCCGGACCTGATCACCGCGCTCGGCGCCCACTTCGGGCGCATCCTGCGGGTCGGCCTCGACACCGAGGCCTGGGACGGTGTGCCCCGGTCCGTCGCTGCGAACGGCCTGATGGTCAGGATCAACTGGTTCGCCGGCAGCGACGGGACGATCAGCGTCACCCGGGGCCTCCAGGACCACTTCCTCCTGCTGGTGGTGCCGCCCGGCACCGACGAGACGACGGCCGCCTCGGCGATGGCCGGAGCCTCCGCGACGGGGAACCACACCCCGGCGGCGGAGCTGCTGCTCGGCCGGCCGGTGGTCGTCGTCGCGCCCGGCCGGGTTCACGGCTGAAGCCGTTCTCCATCGATGGAGAACACCGGTGGGAGAAGTCGTCGATGGAGAACACCGGTGGGATGAAGTCGTCGAAGAATCTTCGCGGGGAGCGATGAGCTTCCGGGACGCCCGGGGTCTACCCCTGTGCAAGCGACGGACGTGACCACGGAGGAGATCCCGAGATGACCGAGAACCTGGGCGAGCTGACCATCACCCGCGAGCTGCCGGGCGCCCCGGCCGCCGCGTTCGAGGCGTACTTCGAGCCGGAGCAGTTCGTCCGCTTCTGGGGTCCGGTCGGCACCCACGTGCCGCTGGAGACCGTGACCGTCGAGGCGAAGGAGGGCGGTCGCTACGACAGCACCATGGTGATCGACGCGACCGGCGACCGGTACCCGCTGAAGGCCGAGATCACCGAGATCCGGGTCGGCGAGTTCTTCGCGATGGTGGAGGAGGGCTCGGGCATGCGCTCCACCCTCACCTTCACCGGGCTCGACGGGGGCGGCACCCGGGTGGTGCTGCACCAGACCGGGGTGCCGGAGATGTTCCGCGGCCCGGAGGCCGAGGCGGGGCTCAACTCCAGTTTCGACCGGCTGGTCGAGCACCTCGCCGGCCGGAACTGACGGGCGCGGCGCTTCCGGCGTGCCCGCCCCGGGCCACCCCCGTGGGCCCGGGGCGGGGGCGCGGTCCGTTGGCCGCGCTGGGGGCGGACGGTCAGTTGGCCGCGTCCTGGGGGTACCAGCGGAGCTCGACGGTGTTGCCGTCCGGGTCCTGGACGTAGACGGAGGTGGCGGTGCCGCGGGCGCCGTAGCGGGGGACGGGGCCCTCCAGGACGGTGAAGGTGCCCGCGTCGATGACCTCCTGCCAGTCGAGGGGCTCGACGGTGAGGCAGAAGTGGTCGACGTTGGACTCGTGCCGGGGGCCGTGGGCCAGGTCGATGATGGTTTCGGCGCTGACCCGGATCGACGGGAAGGACACCTTGCCGGCGCGCCACTCGTCGACGCGGACGGGCTCCAGGCCCAGGAGGCCGGCGTAGAAGGCCAGCGAACGCTCGACGTCGGCGACGTTGAGGACCAGGTGGTCGAAGGCTACGACGCGCATGGGTGATCGGCTCCGCTCGGGTGGGGCTGTCGGGGACGGGTTCAACGATCCTCTCGGCCGCGCGGGTGATCAATGCGCGATCGCCGTAGGATCGTTGAGCCGGATTCAACGATCGAGGGGCGGGGCGGGATGCTGGAGCGGTTGGAGATCGAGGTCTTCCTCGCGCTCGCCGGGGAGCTGCACTTCGGCCGGACCGCGGAGCGGCTGCACCTGACCACCGGGCGGGTCAGCCAGGTGGTGAAGAAGCTGGAGCGCCGGATCGGCGGGCAGTTGTTCGACCGCACCAGCCGGTCGGTCCGACTCACCCCGGTGGGGCGGCAGTTGGCGGACGACCTGGTCCCGGTGGTGGCGGCGATGGAGGCGGCGCTGCGCCGGGCGGAGGACGCGAACCGGGGCGTCACCGGGGAGCTGCGGGTGGCGTTCCTCGGCGAGTGGACGGCGCCGGTGCTGCTCAAGGCGGTCGCGCTGTTCGGCGAGCGGCACCCGGACTGCCGGGTGGACGTGCGGGAGGTGCAGCTCTCCAACTCCCGGGCGAGCCTGGTGGACGGTTCGATCGACGTCCTGATCGCCTCCTACCCGTTCGACGGCATGGCCCGCGGGCCGGTGCTGCTGACCGAGCGGCGGGTCCTGGCGGTGGCGGCCGGGCACCCCTTGGCCGGCGAGCGGTCGGTGTCGCTGGAGGTGCTCGCGGACCATCCGGTGGTGCAGTACCCGGAGGTCACCTCGGCGGGCTTCAAGCGCGACCGCACCCCCGGCCGGACCCCGTCCGGCCGCCCGGTGCCCAAGGGGCCGTCCGGCGGCACCTTCTCCGAGATGCTCAGCCTGGTCGCGATGGGCCGCGGCGTCCTCCCGGTCGGCGAACACTCCCGCCGCTACTACCCGCGCCCGGACGTCGCGTACGTGCCGATCCACGACGCGCCCCCGATCGAGCGCGGCCCGGTCTGGCTGGAGAGCAACACCACCGCCCGGGTCCGCGCCTTCGTCCGGGCGGCCACGGACGCCGTCGCGGAGTCGGCCGACCGGGCGGCGCCGTTGTGCGTGCCGGCGGAGTGACCGCGGCAGGCGGAGTGACCGGTGCCGGCGGGGTGGCCGGTGGGGGTTTCAGGAGATCGCGCGCAGCCGGGGCCGCTCCGGGGCGAGCAGGCGGTCGAGGTGGGCGGCGGTGTCGTCGTCGGCGGGGAGCAGGACGAGGAGCTGCTGGGCGTCGTCGGTGAGGTCCAGGGTCTCGCGCTGGAGCCGGAGTTCGGGGCCGGACGGGTGGCGGAGGCGGAGCGGGCCCCGGCGGGGGACGAGGTGGTTGCCGATCCGGCGGGTGAACTCGGGGCCGGCGAGCGGGGCGAGTTCGGTGCTGAGCCATTCGGCGGACTCGACCGAGGGCCCGAGCCAGATGTCGAAGGCCTGTTCGTCGGCGATGTCGTCCCAGTCGGCGAACAGGGTGCGGGCGCGCGGGTCGGTGAAGACGTAGCGGGTGAGGTTCGGGGCCGGGGCGTCGAGCAGTCCGGCCGCGCCGAGGACGGCCGCGTAGCCGCTGGTGTGGGCGAGGACGTCGCCGAGGCGGTTGGTGACGGCGGCGATGCCCGGTTCGAGCAGGCGCAGGGTCTCGCGGACGGTGGGGCGCAGCTCGCGCGGGGCGGGGGCGGGTCTGGCGTGGCCGGTGCACGCGCCGCCGGTGATCTTGGTGAGGTAGCGGATGTGGTTGCGTTCGGCGGGGTCGAGACTGAGGGCGTCGGCGAGCGCGTTGACCACGGCGGTGGAGGGGTTGCGGTCGCGGCCCTGCTCCAGCCGGGTCAGGTACTCGACGCTGATTCCGGCCCGGACGGCCAGGTCGGAGCGGCGCAGGCCGGGCGAGCGGCGGCGGCCGTGGTCGGGCAGGCCCAGCGTCTCCGGCTGGATGCTGTCGCGCTTGGCGCGGATGAAGTCCCCCAGTGGTGTGCCCATGTGGCGAGCGTACGGTTGATCGTCGCGCGGAGGGTGGCCCTGCGGGGGCCAGCCTGGGCACGGCCTGGTTGCGGCCGCTCGGCGGGCGGAGAGTGGTCGCCATGGAGACGAACACGCACAAGCTGGTGATCATCCTCGGCAGCGTCCGGGAGGGCCGGTTCGGCCCGGTGGTGTCCTCGTGGGTGGCCGAGCAGGCCGCCTCCCACGGCGGCTTCGAGGTCGAGACGGTGGACCTCGCCGAGGTCGATCTGCCGCTCGAACTTCCCGCCGCCTCACCGAAGTTCGCGGGTGACGGTTATCCGCGTCCGGCCGGGATGGCGAAGCTGACCGAGGCTCTGGAGGGCGCCGACGCCTTCGTCGTCGTCACGCCGGAGTACAACCACAGCTACCCGGCCTCGCTGAAGGCCGCGATCGACTGGCACTTCACCCAGTGGACGGCCAAGCCGGTCGCCTTCGTCAGCTACGGCGGCGCGGCCGGCGGCCGGCACGCCGTGCTGCACCTGGAGAACGTGCTGACCGAGCTGCACGCGGTGACCATCCGGGACGGCCTGGCCTTCCCGAACTACTTCACCGCCTGGGCGGACGGCCGCCCGAACGACCCGCAGGCGCCCGGCTACGCCAAGGTCCTGCTCGACCAGCTGTCCTGGTGGGCGGGCGCGTTGAAGAACGCGCGGGCCGCCGCGCCGTACCCGGCATGACCGGAACGGGGAAGCGGCCGGAACGGGGAAGGAGGCGGAACGGGGAAAGGTAGCAAGGAAGGTGCCGGAGCGGGGAAGGAGCCTCAACCCGCCCTGCGCCGACGGTAGTAGTGCACGGTGAGCACGGCGAGCAGCGGTCCCCAGGCGGCCAGCGGAAGGTAGCCGGCCCAGAACACGACCGTCTGCCAGCCGTGCGTGATGATCCCGTCCTTGTCGCCCCGGATGGTCAGGCCGAGCGAGAACATCACCATCGCGTACGGGAAGACCATCAGCGCCGCCGAGCCCAGCCCGGCCGGGACCACGGCGGCGAGCACCGGGACCGGGCGGCCGCCGAGGACGGGGATCCAGCGCGGCCACACCTCGCCCCAGCGGGCGACCAGTCCGAAGCAGAGGAGCGCCAGTGCCTCGCTGACCACGCTGAGCGCGAGGATGTACGCCCAGCCGCCGTCGAACGAGGCCGGGTCCTGCTCCGGGGGCGTCGGGCCGTGGTCGAGCAGCGGCAGCCCGAGGATGAAGCCGCCGATCCGCCAGAGGCAGGAGGGCAGGACCGCCAGGGTGATCGCGTAGCCGGTCCGGACCGCCCAGCGGGGTACGCCCGGTGCCGGTGTGCCGTGCAGTCGTGCCGCGATCGTCCGTGCGCCCATGGTTCCGCCTCCGGCCCGGGCGGACGCCGTCCGTCCGCCACCGGCTCCGACCCTCCCGGAGTGCGCGGGCGGTGGCGTCCTCACCCGGGCTGAAACCGGGCGGGCCCGCTCCCCCGGGCGGGGGAGCGGGCGGTCGCCGCGGTGGGAGGCCACGGGGGCAGGAGGTCGCCGCGGTCAGGGGGCCACGGCGGTAGGAGGCCACCGCGGTGACGGGTCAGGGCAGCAACAGCCCCCAGGACAGGGCCCAGGGCAGGAAGACCACCCCGGCCAGCAGCAGGGCGCCCAGCCGGACCCGGTCGGCCGCCGGGGCGGCGGCCAGGGCGGCCCGCTCCCGCCGGGCGCCGGCCGCGGCGACGGCGGCCGACCCGAGCGCGAACAGCGCGAGCAACTGGACGGCCAGCCAGACCACCGGGCGGCCGAACAGGACCGGGCCGGGGAACATCGCGGCGGTGACCGTCAGGAAGAGCAGGTACCCGAGGGCGCCCAGGAGGGCGGCCGTCCCGGTGAGGGCGGCCCGGCGGGCGGCCCGGGGCAGGGCGGCGGGGCGCGGCCGGCGGCGCAGGCGGCGGGCGGCGCCGGTCAGCGCGTAGCCCGCGAAGCCGGTCAGGCACAGCAGGGTGGCGACGGCCTCGACCCAGGTGGACTCGTACCAGGGGAGCGGATCGAGCGCGCGGCTGCGGGTGTCCTGCTGCGGGGCCGGGTCGGCGGAGGCGGTGGGCAGGCCGGTGGCGAGCCGCTGGATCCAGGCGGACTCGGCCTCGGCGTAGTCCGCCGGGAGCCGGTCGGGCCGGTCGTAGCCGTCGTCCGCGGTGAGGTGCAGGTTGTGCCGGACGTCGGGGACGGTCCGCAGCGTGTAGTGGGTGTTGCCGCCGCGGTCGAGGGCCCGGCGGATGATCGTCGCGCTCTCCTCGGGGGCGGCCTCGCGGTCGAGGGTGCCCCACTCGGCCAGGACCGGCTGCCGGACCCGCTCCCACGCCGGCACCGGATCGTAGTCGGCCTGCGGGAAGAGTCCGGCGGCGGTGAGCTGCCGGACGGAGGTGTCCGAGAGCGCGTCGATCAGCGAGCCGTGGACGCCCGCGTGGCGCAGGTAGCCCCGGTACGCCCATGCCTGTTGGCGAGCGGGGGTGAGGCCGACCGCGCCGACGGCGACCAGGTACGTCGCCTCGGTGGAGCGGGTGGCGGCGAGCGAGGCCACCCAGGCGCCCTCGGACAGGCCCCACAGGCCGACCCGGTCCGGCGCGACCTCCGGCCGGGCGCGCAGCAGCCGGACGGCGGCCAGGGCGTCCTCGGCCAGCTGCCCGTAGTCCCGGTGGGTCATCGAGTAGCCGTCGGTGCGCTTGTCGAAGACCAGCGTGGTGACGCCGTGCCGGGCGTACGCCTCGGCGGCGGCCCGCAGTTCGGCCAGCGGGCCCGGCCCGGCCCCGGGGACCATGACCAGCCCGGGGCCGCGGGTGCCGGCCGTCGCGGCGGGGGCGGCCAGCAGCAGGCCGTGCAGGACGGTGCCGCCGGCGCCGGTGAAGTCGACCGGGCTGGCGACCGGATCGCCCGTCGCCGACGTGGCGTTCGCCGACGTGGTGTTCGCGGGCGTGGTGTTCGCGGGTGTGGCTCTCGCGGGTGTGGTGCTCCCTGCCGTGCCGCTCACGGCCGCGGCGCCCGCCGGTCCGCCGGTGAGGAGCAGCCCCGGCAGGGCCGCGAGCAAGGCGGTGAGCAGCAGCGCCGCTCCGGTGCGTGCTGGTCGGACGGGTCCGGTGCTCATCGCCGCTCTCCCCCGGTCGTTCTCCTCTTGTGGGTTCCAGCCTGGCGGGCGGCGGAGCCCGGGGCGATGGTGGTCGCACCCGGACCGGGGGTGGGGATGTCCCCCGGAAGCGTCCCTGGAACCCCTGGAACCCCGGGCACCCCGGGCAGCCGGGGCGTCGCGGAGGGCTCAGCGGACCTCGTCGGGCCCGGTGAAGTCGGGCGGTGTGTACCCGGGGCCGGTGAAGTCGGGCGGGGTGAAGGCGGCCGGGCGGGTCGTGCGGCCCCGGGGGTCGGTCAGCCCCTCGGGGCCGGGGCTGGTGAACGCGGGCGAGGTGTAGCCGGGGCTGCTGAAGTCGGGGCCCTCGTAGCCCGGGCCGTCGTGGTCGGGGCTCTCGTGGTCGGGGCTCTCGTGGTCGGGGTCGTCGTGGTCGGGCCGGGTCGCCGGGCCGGGCACCGGCGGCAGCGCGTCGAGCAGGTACGGGAGGATTCCGCGCTCGCGCAGCGCGCCGCGCCACTCGCGGTGGGCGTCGCCGAGTTCGGCGGCGAGCTCCGGGTCGGTGCCGGCCGGGGCGGTCGCGGCGCCTTCGCGCAGGGCGGTGAGCAGCAGCCCGATGACGCCGATGGCCATCGCGGCGACCCCGGCGGCGAGGGCCACCCACCCGGCCGTGACCAGGGAGCGGGCGAGGGCGGGGTTCGGACCGGAGGCGCGCAGCAGGTAGCCGATCAGCAGCAGGAACAGGGCGGCGGCCCAGGCCAGGATCGGGGTGAGCACGGTGAGGACGGGGAACAGTCCGGCGCCGCCGCCCCCGGAGCGCAGCTGGCTGAGCAGCCCGGGGGCGGCCGGTTCGCTGCCGGGCGGCGGCGGGGGCGTGCTGTGCAGGCTCTCGCGCAGCCGGGTGTAGTGGGTGTACTCGGTGGCGGCCGCGGCGTTGACGCGGTCGGCGTCGCGCAGGGCGCGGATGCGCAGCTGGTCGGTGGTGAGCGCGCCGGGTGCGCGCAGGGCGGTGAGGACGGTGCGGTCGCGCAGGGCTTCCGTGAGGAGGCGCTCGTACTCCGGGCGGTCCTCGGCGAGCAGTGGCGGGGGGTTGGACATGGGGACCCCGTTCGTGCGGACCCCGTTCGCTCCGCCCCGGGGGCGCGCGGCCCTCAGGACGCCGAAACGGGCGCGGAGGCGGGCCGCCGGACGGGCGGCCGGGTGTGGTGTGCCTCATGGTAGGGGCGGGCGCGCCCGGGCTGACAGTCGGTTTCCGGAATTTCGCGCCCCGGGACGCGCGCGTGCGACCGCCCGAGCGCCGGGAACAACTGTTCTACGGCGATGGTCGGTTGACGATCGGTCGGCAGCCGGAGGGCGATCCGGCCGGCGGCCTGCGAGCGCTCCGTGCGAGCGCTCCGGCCGAGCGCTCCGGCCGAGGGAGCGGCCGCGCGCCTCAGCCGATGGGCAGCCGGGCGACCAGCAGCCGCCCCTCCATGGTGACGCCGCCGTCCATCGCCACCGCGAGGTCGTCCGCGTACACGTACGGCCCGGGGATGTGCGGCGGCTGGCCGTCGTCGTTGTGCACCGCGCCGGTGAGGTACGGGATGGGGCTGTGCCCGTGCACGATCCGGCTGCCGCCGTAGGTGTCCAGCAGCTCGTGGACGGCCATCGGGCCGGCGTCGCCGCGGAAGGCGAACCGCTTGGTGAAGCGGCGGAAGCAGTCCCACCACTCGTCCACGCTGCCGTCGGCGAGCAGGCCGTGCACCGCGTCGTTGACGTCGGGGATGGACTCGCCGTACTCCAGGTACGCGGTGGTGTCGGAGTGCAGCAGCAGGTGGCCGTCCTCGACCGCCATGGCGGGCAGCCGGGAGAGCCAGCTGATGTGGTGCGCCTCCAGCCGGTCCAGGTCGCTCTGCTGGCCGCCGTTGAGCCGCCAGGCGGCGAGGAAGGAGGCGGTGCCGGCGGTGGACTGGACGGGCTCGTCGCCGTACTTGGCGGCGCCGAGGAAGAGCAGTTCGTGGTTGCCCATCAGGGCGCGGCAGTAGCCGCCGGCCGCGGCGGCCTCGGCGGCCAGCTGCATGACCAGGTCGATGACGCCGATGCCGTCGGGGCCGCGGTCGGTGAAGTCGCCGAGGAACCAGATCCGGGCGCGGCCGGCCGACCAGTGGCCGTCGGCGTCGATCAGGCCCTGGCCGTGCAGCGCGGCGCGCAGCTCCTCCAGGTAGCCGTGCACGTCGCCGACGACGTAGACCGGGCCGGGGGGCTCGCCGGGGCCGGGGGCCGGGTACGGGTAGGTGGGCGCGGCGGGGTCGGGCAGCGGCGGGCCGAGTTCGATGGTCGGCGGGTCGTCGCGGCCGTCGAGCCCGAGTGCGGGGGAGGGCTGGTCGGGCAGGGTGGGTTCGTAGCCGGCCTGGTCCCGGCCGTCGTAGCCGCCCGGCTCGCGCGCGTCGTAGCCGGTCCGGTCCTGGCCGTCGTAGCCGGCCTGCTCCCGGCTCTCGTAGCCGCCTTGCTCCCCGCCCGTGTAGCCCGTGCGCTCCTCGTACCCGGGGCCGTCCTCGTAGCCGCCCTGCCCCTGGTGTCCCTGGTGCTCCTGCTGTCCCTGGTGTTCCTGATGTCCCTGCTGCCCCTGGTGCGAGAAGGCCGGGGCCTGGTCCATGCCGATGCCCTGGGCGTGCACGGTGTGGCCCTGGCCGTCGGCGGGCCAGTGCTGCTCCAGGTAGCGGGCTCCGCCGTAGCCGCTGTAGGTCTCCCCGTCGTGGCCCTCCCCCTCGTAGGGTGCGGCGGGGTAGCCGGTGGCGGCGTCGGGTTCGTAATAGGTGCCGTACGGCAGCACGTCGAGGTCCGGCTGGTGGCGGGGGACCGAGTGGGGGTGCTCGGGCCCGGGGAAGCGGTCCTCGGGTGTCATTCGCCCATCATAGGAAGACCACTCTCCCGGCGTCGTCACCTGGTGGGTATCCAATCCTCCGGAGCGTCAGCCGGGCGGTCCCGCAAGGTCCGTTTTGTCCCGGCTCGGCATGGTCTCGTCAGCTGTGGCGGAGCCGCGCGGCCCGGCCTCGGGGCCGCTGCGGCGTGGTGGTCTATACCTCGCCCGGGGCCCGGGGCGGGCTGACGGTGGTGCGCGGACTCCGGCGCTGGGAGGACGCGCGGACGATCAGCTCGGTCGGCATCAGGGTGCCGGGCGGCGGCCCGGTGCCGGCGGTGCGGAACCGCGGCGGGAAGAGCCGGGCGATGTCGACGCCCGTCCCGGAGTCCACGCCCTCGATCGCGTCGATGAGCAGGTTGACCACCGTGGTGCCGATCTTGCGCGGTTTGAGCGAGAGCGTGGTGATCGGCGGCTCGGTGGTCGCGTAGACGTCGCTCTCGCTGCAGCAGACCAGCAGCAGGTCGTCCGGCACCCGCAGGCCGTAGCGGCGCGCGGCGGCCAGCAGGTCGGTGCCGTTGGGGTCGAACAGTCCGTAGACGGCGTCCGGCCGGTCGGGGCGGGCGAGCAGCCGGTCGGCGGCGACGGCGCCGGCGGCCGGGTCGTGCGCCGGGTAGGTCTCGTACACCGGCTCCTGCCCGACCTTGGCGCACCAGCCGAGGTAGGCCTCGGTGGAGAGCCGGGTGTAGGTGTCGGTGCTGGTGCCGGTGAGCAGGCCGATCCGGCGGGCGCCGGCCTCGGACAGGTGGTCGAGGATGCCGAGCACGGCGGCCTCGTGGTCGTTGTCGACCCAGGCGGTGACCGGGCAGTTGCCGGGCTTGCCGTCGCTGACCACCGGCACGCCGGACCGGTACAGCTCGCTCACCAGGGGGTCCTGGTCGGGCGGGTCGATCACCACGGTGCCGTCCAGGGCGATGTTGCCCCAGACGTCGTGGCGGGAGGAGGCGGGCAGCACCACCAGCGCGTAGCCGCGGCCCAGGGCGGCGCTGGTGGCGGCCCGGGCCATCTCGGCGAAGTACGCGAACTCGGTGAAGGTGAACGGCTCTTCACCGTAGGTCGTGACGGTCAGGCCGATCAGGCCGGACCGTCCCGTGCGCAGGGTGCGGGCGGCCGCGGAGGGGCGGTAGCCGAGGCGCTCGGCTACCTCGCGCACCCGGCTGCGGGTCTCGTCGGGCAGGCGGCCCTTTCCGTTCAGCGCATCGGAGACAGTGGTGATCGACACTCCGGCGGCTGCTGCCACATCCCGGATGCCGGCCCGCTCCAGACGCCGTGAGGTGGTGGGACGCCGACCGCTCTGGTTGGCTGCTGCTGTCATGGCGGACCGATCGTATGGCTCCTGACAAGGGTCTGTGACCGGCGCATCGGAAGCCCCCGGAGATACGTTTCTCCAAGAGTGAGCCGGGGTGCGCCCCTTCGATACCCGCCTGAAACCAGGCCTCTTACCTCTGACATGTGCCAAAGGAACCGGGCAGAATGGCTGATCTGCGCCTGTAACCCGACCGGGCATCTCACTCCTACGGGTGAGGGCGGTCGGTATCGTGCAAAGCACCCGACCGGGGAGTCCGGGCGCGTCACGAGGTCCGGGCACGGAGGCGACCCCGTCCGTGGCGGGCGAGCGCACCGGAGAGTTCCGCAACTGGAAACGGAGTACGACCGTGAGCAGTGGTACGTCAGCGCAGGGCCCGCGGCTGCGGCCGACCCTCGACGGCATCCCCACGTACAAGCCCGGCAAGCCGGCCGGCGCCGACGCCTACAAGCTGTCCTCGAACGAGAACCCCTACGAGCCGCTGCCCGGTGTCCTGGAGACCGCGGTCAAGGCGGCCGGTTCGCTCAACCGCTACCCCGACATGGGGGTCACCGAGCTGACCTCGGTGCTGGCCGAGCGCTTCGGGGTGCCCGCCGAGCACATCGCCACCGGCACCGGCTCGGTCGGCATCGCCCAGTCGCTGGTGCTCGCCACGGCCGGCCCGGGCGACGAGGTGGTCTTCGCCTGGCGCTCCTTCGAGGCGTACCCGATCGTCGCCACGGTCTCCGGGGCGACGCCCGTCCCGGTGCCGCTCAAGGCGAACGGCGACCACGACCTGGACGCGATGCTCGCCGCGGTCACTCCGAACACCCGGCTGATCTTCGTCTGCAACCCCAACAACCCCACCGGCAACGTGATCCACCGCGCCGAGCTGGAGCGCTTCCTGGACGCCGTCCCCGGCGACGTCCTGGTCGTGGTGGACGAGGCCTACATCGAGTTCATCCGCGACCCCGAGGTGCCCAACGGCATCGACCTCTACCGGGACCGCCCGAACGTGTGCGTCCTGCGCACCTTCTCCAAGGCGTACGGCCTGGCGGGCCTGCGGGTCGGCTTCGCCATCGCGCACGAGCCGGTGGCGGCCGCGCTGCGCAAGGTCGCCACCCCCTTCGGCGTGAGCCGGATCGCCCAGGACGCCGCCATCGCCTCGCTGCGCGCCGAGGAGGCGCTGCTGGAGCGGGTCGAGGCGCTGGTCGAGGAGCGCACCCGGGTGGTGGCCGGACTGCGCGCCCAGGGCTGGGAGATCCCGGACTCGCAGGCCAACTTCGTCTGGCTCTGGCTCGGCGAGCGTTCGCCGGAGTTCGCCGCCGCGTGCGCCGAGGCCGGCGTGATCGTGCGGCCGTTCCCGGAGGGCGTGCGGGTGTCGATCGGCGAGGCCGAGGGCAACTCGATCTTCCTGTCGGTGGCGGAGGCCTTCCGCAAGTCGCTCTGACGTCCTGTCGGTGATCGCAGGGGCGTGCCGGTTCTCCGGTGCGCCCCTGCGGCGTTCCGCGCCCTTGGGGTGCCCCGTGCCCTCGGCGTGTCCCGGGCCGTGCGGCGTTCCGCGTCGGTGGCCGCGTTCCGCACGGCTGCCGCAGGCCCGGCCCGACTCCGTGAGAACGCCCTCAGAACGTCCTGCCGGATGCCTGGAGGTCGCTGGGAGCCCGCTGGGAGTTCCGCCAACGGCCGCCCACGGGGCGGCCAAGGCGCCCGCACGGGAGGGACGCTCTGTCCGCAATGCCCGGATCCGGCCGGTCAGGCTTCTCCCAGCCGGCGTCCAGGACGCCGCAAGAGGGCCCCGGGAAGCTGTCCCGCATGAAGGTGCTCCCACGGCGGCGAGGCGCCGTCCTCGTCAATTCCGCGCTCGGCGTGGCCCTGCTGGGCGGTGCCGCCCTGGTGTACGCCACGGTCAGCGGCAGTTCCGGCCCGGCTTCCGCGAAGCCCGTGGCCCGCACCGCGACGGTGTCCAAGGGCACCGTCCTGGCCACCGTGTCCGGATCCGGCACCCTGGTCTCACCGACCGACGCGGCCCAGGACTTCACCACCGGTGGCAGGCTCACCGCGGTCGAGGTCGCGGTCGGGGACGCCGTGAAGAAGGGCCAGGTGCTCGCCACCGTCGACACCACGGCGGCCCAGCAGCAGGTGGACGCGGCCCGGTCCGCGCTCACCACGGCCCAGGCCAACCTCACCAAGGCCCAGGCCGGGGTCACCACCACGACCACCGAGCAACTGCCGGGCGCCACCTCCGCCGCCTCTCCGGGCGCCGGGGCCGGCAGCGGTGGCCACGGGGCGGGCGGGAGCAGTACGCCCGCCCCGCAGACCACCACCATCACCACCACCAAGGTCGACGACGCGGCCGTGGCCCAGGCCCAGCAGCAGGTCGCCACCGCGCAGACCAACCTCGCCAACGCCCAGGCGGCGCTGACCGGCACCACCCTGACCGCCTCGGTGGACGGCACGGTCGCCTCGGTCTCCGGCAAGGTCGGCGACACCGTCGGGGCCACCGGCTCCGGCTCCTCGTCCTCCTCCACCAAGTCCACGGGCGGCGGCGCGAGTTCGACGTCCGCTCCGAGCGGCTTCATCGTGCTCACCAACCCGGCCGGGATGCAGGTCACCGCGAACTTCTCCGAGCTCGACTCGCTCAAGCTGAAGAAGGGCGAGGCGGCCACCGTCACCCTGAACGCCCAGTCCGACACCAAGCTCAACGCGACCGTCCTGTCGGTCAGTTCGCTGCCCACCGGCAGCGGCTCCGGCGGCGCGGCCGGCTCCGCGGCCGTCCAGTACGCGGCCACGCTCCAGATCACCGGCGACACCAGCACGCTGCGCACCGGCCTGAGCGCCACCGTCCAGGTGATCACCGGCGAGGCCGACAACGCGCTCTCGCTGCCCACCTCCGCCCTGTCCGGCACCGGAACGTCGCGCACCGCGACCCTGGTGCAGCCGGACGGCGCCTCCGAGCGGGTCACCGTCGGCGTCGGGGTCGAGGGCGACAGCACCGTGCAGGTGGTCTCCGGGCTGAAGGAGGGCGACAAGGTCGAACTCCCCACCACCAGCGGCGGCAACGGCTTCCCGAACGCCTCCTTCCCGGGCCTCGGCGGCAACCGGGGCGGGGCCGGCGGAGCCGCGGGCGGCGGGGTCTTCCCGGGCGGTGGCGCCGGCGGCGGGGCCGGTCGCGGCGGCAAGGGCTGAGACCGATCATGCGTCACGTCATCGACAAGCGCGTCCCCGCGCATCCCGTCCCGGTGATCCGGATCCGCCGGCTCACCAAGGCGTACGGGCACGGCGACGCCACCGTGCACGCGCTGCGCGGCCCCGCCGACCCGCAGACCGGCGAGCCGCAGGGCGTCGACCTGGACATCGAGCAGGGCGACTTCGTCGCCGTGATGGGCAGCTCCGGCTCCGGCAAGTCCACCCTGATGAACATCCTCGGCTGCCTGGACGTCCCGACCGCCGGCCGCTACCTGCTGGACGGCACCGACGTCGGACACCTCGACGAGCAGCAGCTCGCACTGGTGCGCAACCGCAAGATCGGCTTCGTCTTCCAGTCCTTCAACCTGGTGCCCCGCACCACCGCCCTCGCCCAGGTCGAGCTGCCGCTCGCCTACGCGGGCGTCCGCACCGCCGAACGGCGCCGCCGGGCGATGGCCGCGCTGTCGCTGGTCGGGCTCGCCGAGCGGGCCGGGCACAAGCCCAACGAGCTCTCCGGCGGCCAGCAGCAGCGCGTCGCGGTGGCGCGGGCGCTGGTGACGGCGCCCGCGATGCTGCTCGCCGACGAGCCGACCGGCAACCTCGACAGCCGCTCGACGGAGGAGGTGCTCGCCCTGATCGACGGGCTCAACGCCACCGGCCGCACGGTCGTGTTGATCACCCACGAGGACGAGGTCGCCCGGCACGCCAAGCGGGTGCTGCGGCTGGTCGACGGGCAGATCGTGAGCGACCTGAGGCAGGCGCCCGTGGAGGGGCCGCCGCCCTTCCTGGACGCGGCGTTCGCGCAGGCCGCGGTCGCGGAGGTGTCGGCGTGATCCTCTGGCAGACGCTCCGCTTCGCGGTCGGCGGCCTGGCCGCCAACAAGGTGCGCTCGGCGCTCACCATGCTCGGGGTGCTGATCGGCGTGGCCTCGGTGATCCTGCTGCTGGCGGTCGGCAACGGCTCGTCCGTGGCGGTCAAGGACTCGATCACCTCGCTCGGCACCAACTCGCTGACGGTCAGCTCCGGTTCGGCGAACGGCGGCTCCCGGGCCACCTCCGCGGTCAAGAAGCTCACGGTCGCCGACGCCAGGGCGCTGGCGAGCGACGGCGACTCGGGCGCCATCAAGTCGGTCGCCCCGGTGGTCACCACCAGCGGGACGGCGCTGTACGGGAACATCTCGTACAGCCCCGGCTCGATCGTCGGCACCTACCCGTCGTACTTCGAGACCGCCAACCAGAAGGTCGCCCACGGCGAGTACTTCACCGACGACGACGTGCTCGCCTCGCGCAAGGTCGCGGTGCTCGGCGCGACGACCGCCAAGCAGCTGTTCGACACCGAGAACCCGGTCGGCAGGTCCGTCGTCCTCGGCGGCACGCCGTTCACCGTGGTCGGCGTGCTCCAGGCCAAGGGCGGCAGCGGCTTCACCGACCCGGACGACGTGGTCGTCGCCCCGCTCCCGACGGTGCAGAACGCCTTCACCGGCTTCGGCCCGGTCAACCAGATCCTGGTGCAAGCCTCGAACGCCGACAGCACCACGGCGGCCCAGTCCGAGATCACCCGGGTACTGCTCGGCACGCACGCCATCGCCGACCCCGCCAAGGCGGACTTCCGGATCACCAGCCAGGCCTCGCTGCTCACGGCGCGGGAGAGCACCACCAAGACCTTCACCGTGCTGCTCGGCGCGGTGGCGGCGATCTCGCTGCTGGTCGGCGGGATCGGCATCACCAACATCATGCTGGTGACGGTCACCGAGCGGACGCGCGAGATCGGCATCCGCAAGGCGCTCGGCGCGCCACGCGCGGTCATCCTCGGGCAGTTCCTCACCGAGTCGACGCTGCTGTCGGTGATCGGCGCGGGGTTGGGCGTGGCGGCCGGGATCGCCGGCTCGCACTTCAGCATCGTCGGCATCAAGCCGGTGGTGATCCCCGAATCGGTGCTCGGCGCGTTCGCCATCGCCGTCGCCATCGGGCTGTTCTTCGGCAGCTACCCCGCCAACCGGGCCGCGTCGCTGCGGCCGATCGACGCCCTCCGGCACGAGTAGGACTCCACTGTCATGAGCAAAGAGATCGCCACGGTCAGCCCGGACACCGGCACTCCCGCCGAGCAGCTCGCCCTGCTCGCCACCCCGCCGGACGCCCGCGACGTGAGCGCCGAACTGGCCGCGCCGCCCCGGCGGAAGCTGCCCTGGCTCAGCCTGCTGCTGGCGGGCGGCGTGATCGCCACCGGGGCCTTCGCGGGCGGGGTCTGGTACCAGCAGAACAACGGGACTCCGGGCGGCGGGAAGTCCTCCGCCCGGCCGGCCGCCGCCGCGGCGGCTCCGGGAGGCGGCTCCGGGCAGGGGCAGAACGGCTCCCGGCGTGGCGGGCAGGGGCAGGGCGCCGGGCAAGGGGCGGGCCAAGGGGCAGGCCAGGGCGGTCAGGGCAAGGGCGGGCAGGCCGGCTTCGCCCGGGGCACGGTCAAGGCCGTCGACGGCAACACGGTGTACCTGACCGACACCAACGGCAACACCATCAAGGTCACCACCGGCGACGCGACGAAGGTCCAGCTCAACAAGGAGGGCAAGGTCGGAGACCTGCAGCCCGGCCAGAGCGTGACCGTCGTCGGCACCCCCGACGCCAACGGTGGCTACACGGCCAGCCAGCTCGTCGAAGGCGCCGCCGGAGCGGGCGGCTTCGGCGGTAGCGGTAGCGGTGGTGGCGGTGGCGGCTTCGGCGGTGGTGCCGGGGCCGGTGGCGGTGCTCCCAGGAACCCGTCCGGCGGCTGACCCGGAGCCGACGGACGACCGCGAGGCCCTCGCCCCTTCGGTGGGCGGGGGCCTTCGCATGTGCTCAGCGCGGTTCGAGGCGCCTCACCGGTTCCACACCGATTCCCGGTCCAGGTCCCGGAGCAGGTGGAGGAGGTTGAGGAGAGTGCTGACGGGCGCGTTGCCGAAGTCCACCAGGAGACGCCCGTCGAGGATGGTCTCGCCGGCCGAGGCCGAACCCCAGAGCAGCCCGTACGGGAGACCGCGCCGGTGCAACTCCCCGAGCAGCACGGTGATGTGTGCGGCGGTGAAGTCCCGCATCCGGGGGTCGTCCGGCGCGACCGGTTCGCGGGTCACGCGACGGAGTCCAGCTCGTACCAGACCGTCTTGCCGCGCTTCTGGGGGTCGACGCCCCAGCGGTGGGTGAGCCCGGACACGAGCCGGAGGCTCCGGCCGGTCTCGGCGAGGAGGGGGAGGTCCTTCCCGTGGGGGAGGGTGGTGCTCTCGTCCGCGACGCAGACCCGGAGGGTGCGGTCGTCAAGGGAGAAGTAGACGACGGGCGAGGCGGTGTGAGCGTGCCGCCACGCGTTGACGATGAGTTCGCCGAGGGCGAGTTCGGCGTTGAAGATGGTCTCGGTGTCCCAGGCGGCGCGGGTCAGGACGTCCCGCAGGGCCTGCCGGGTGAGGGTGAGGGAGGGGGTGTTCAGGGTGCACACAGGAACCTCCGAGAGGCATGAGTGTGGAGGGGGAAGCCGTGAGCCAGGCCAGGGGGTGGTTGCTCTTCGGCGGGCGGGCAGCAGGCGCCTACTGCGCTGAACCAAAGCGTGTCTGACGATCCATCGGATCGTTCTGAGGATGACGATAGCGCGCATCGCCACAGATTTGTGGCGATCCGCGAGAAGTTCCCCCGAACGGGGCTGGCAGACTGGTCCCATGGCCCTTCGATCGAACCCAACACTCCGCCAGTTGAGGTTGGGTGCCGAACTTCGCAGGATGCGGGAACAGGCCGGCCTCGGCGGCAGCCAACTCGCCCGCGCACTGGGCATCAATCCCGCCCACGTGACCCAGATGGAGAGCGGCAGGACCGGTATCAGCGTCGAACGCCTGCGCACGATCGCCGCGTTGTGCATGTGCGTCAACGAGCCCTTGATCGACGCGCTGGCGGACATCATCACGGACCGGGACAAGGGCGGTTGGTGGGAGGAGTACCGCGGAAACCTCTCGCCCGACTTTCTTGAGGTTGCAGAGATCGAGGGGCGGGCGAGAGGGCTCTCTACCTACACGATGGCCTTCATCCCGGGCTTGCTCCAGACCAACGCCTATGCATCGGCCGTCTTCGCGCGAAACTTCCCGCCTCTCCCGTGCCACGAGGTCGATCTGCGGACATCCTTTCGGATGCAGCGGCAGAGGGTCGTTCGATCCGGCGAAACGCCGTACTTGGCATACATCCATGAGGCAGCGCTGCGTATGCAGTTCAGTGGACCAAAGGTTCAAGCCGAGCAGCTCGGAAGTCTCATCGAGGCTTCCGAGCTGCCGACCATCTCTGTTCGAGTTGTGCTGTTCGAGGTCGACACGCTGCCGCTCACGCACGAGAACTTCACCTATGCCGAAGGGCCGATTCCTGAGCTCGACACAGCGCAGATGGACTCGGGGCTCGGCAACGTGCTCTTTGACGCGCCAGCCCACATGACCCGGTTCCGCACCCTGCTCGCTCGGATCGACTCGGCGGCCCTCTCGGAAGGTGAATCCCGGGAGTTCATTCGATCCATCAAGAAGGATATGGAAAGCAAGTATGCCTAACTCTCCGTGGCAGAAGTCCAGTTACTCTGGCGCGAACTCCGAATGCGTAGAGGTGCGGGCCATCGCTGGTGTGATCGAACTCCGCGAGTCCGACGAGGGCGACGTCATCGTCCGCACCACTGCCCCCAACTTCGCGGCCCTCCTCCAGGGCGCGAAGGCGGGCGAGTTCGACCGCCTGGCCACCTCCCGCGCCTAGCGAACCGTTCCGGCGGCCCCTTGCTCCTCCGCAAGGGGCCGCCGGAAAATCGATGGCCGGTTCGGCGGCACCCGATGAAGATCGCTGGATGCATCCCTTCCTGCAGACCGAGCGTCTCCTCCTGCGGCCGTTCACCGAGGCCGACGTCGACGACCTCTTCGCGCTGGACAACGATCCCGAGGTCATGCGCTTCATCAACGGCGGCAAGCCGGCGGACCGCGAGGCGATCCGTACGCGGACCCTGCCCCGCCTCCTCCACGTCCACCCGTGTTCGGGCACCCGGGGCTTCTGGGCGGCCCAGGAGAAGACCACCGGCACGTTTCTGGGCTGGTTCGAGCTCCGTCCGCTCGACGACCACGATCCGGCCGTGGTCGAACTCGGCTACCGACTGAACCGGTCGGCCTGGGGCAGGGGTTGTGCCACGGAGGGTTCGCTGGCCCTGATCGACAAGGGGTTCGCCGACCTCGGGGTGGAGCGGGTCACCGCGAACACCATGGCGGTGAACACGGGGTCCCGGCGGGTGATGGAGAAGTCGGGACTGTCGTTCCTCCGCAGCTATTTCGGGGACTGGCCGGAGTCGATCCCGGGGTCCGAGCACGGCGAAGTCGAGTACGAGCTCCTCAAGGAGACCTGGGAAGCGCGGGAAGTCGGCCGTACCGACTTCCCGCGCACGTAGCGGTAG